>JAHEYA010000183.1 GCA_023251855.1 Bacteroidota bacterium | reverse complement strand
CTTTTTTATTTAGTTCATCAGCTAATTTAAAAACGTCCAACACATCTGATTTAAAAGCAAGTATGCTCATATCTGGGCGACCAATAATTTCTAATTCTTTTATATCATCAATAGCGACTTTTATTTTACGTGTAACATCCATGGTAGTTTGGGCCAGCTCCATATAACCATCCATACCAATCGCTTTTAGTGCAGCCCATGCTCCGGCAATACTTCCACCTGGCCGGGTACCGGTCATTGTTGGAGATCCATATATCCCACCATTCCATTTTGTATAAATTGAAAATTGAAATTTTCGTAGTTCAGCATTTTTATAAAGTAGTACCGATGAGCCTTTTGTCGAATATCCATACTTGTGAATATCTGCAGAAATAGATGTAACACCCTCAACTGAGAAATCAAATTCCGGAATTTGATATCCCAATTTTTTTATGAAAGGAAGCATAAACCCGCCAATACAAGCATCCACATGGCAAAAAATATTTTTTTCTTTTGCAATGGCGGCAATTTCAGCAATAGGATCAACAATTCCATGCGGATAGGATGGAGCGGAACCAACAATCATAATTGTATCTTTAGTAACAGCTTCTCGCATGCCAATTGGGTTTGCTCGATAGTCGCTTTCAAGAGCAACCGGAATAAAATCAACATTGAAATAATGAAATGCTTTCATAAATGCAGGATGAGCAGAAACTGGCAATACTACGTTAGGTCTTGTAATATGCGGTTTGTGCTTTTTTGCCCAATCTCTTGCAGTTTTCACTGCAAGTAAAATACTTTCTGTTCCTCCTGTGGTGATACTGCCTCTCACATATTCATCTCCATTAAACAGATCAGCGCACATACTCACTGTTTCAGCTTCCAATTCAGCCAAACTTGGTGTAGCAGTTGGATTTAAAGCATTGTCCTCAAAATAAAGATCATAAATTTCTTTTATCAATTTCGCTCGCTCTTCTCCCGGATGATATATTAAACAAAAAGCTTTGCCTTTTTTCCAATCAATATCTTTTAATTTTTTTTTAGTTATATAGTTGATCATCTCTTCTCGTGTAGAAGCAGTTGAAGGAAAGGGTATTTGTTTTTTTTGCATTTTACTTAAAGTTTTTTTCTAAAAAAGTCATCGCATTTTGAGTAAAAACTTTTTGCATCATCTCTTCTGGTGAATAACCAAACCAAAGCTCAGATTTGTATCTGTTTTTTGTCAAAAAATTTACTAAGTCTTTTTTTAATTCCGGCAAGTTCGACATTTCATAATAGCAGTCGAAATGAGTAATTACACCATCAAAATCAGTTCCTAACGTAAGAATATCCCAAGCTGATCTTTTGTTTATAGAACGAATGAAAACGAAAATGTTGTCGCAGATCAATTTTAGAAATAACACTTTTTTTTCTTCCACATTTTTTAATTTATCAATTGATTTTAAAAGTCGGATGCCACTATGCCTGCCTTTATCCATTATGATTCCTGCAATACCTCCCGAATCATGGATGGCAACAGCTTCTTCAGCAGAAATATTCAAACTCCAGGCACAAAAAGCGGTTGTCTTTTTTTTAGATTTTGAATCTTTTCTAAGAACAGAATTATCAAATGTCTCAAATCCATTTACAGCCGAATGACTTGAAATCAGTGGGATGTGGTCTGTCGGATATTTTTTATTGTGTTGTGAAATATAATTAATGTAATACCGCCTTGACTCAACACTCATATGTCGGGTATCAATTAAAATCCGCTTGCCATTTTTTGTGGAAAGCAACTCTTCTAAAACGAATAATCCAAGTTCTGTAAAACCACTGTTAAGCCCTTTGGTTTGGTCACACACAAGGTTTGTAGGAGAAGGAATAGTAGTGGCATGTCCGCACAGTTGGTTCCAAAAATGGTGTGCAAATGTTATAAAGAAAGGGACATGTTCCCATTGTTTTACTGTAGAAATATTATTTTTTAAAGTTTGTTTTAATTCTTCAAATGGAGTTTTTTCTGAACTTGTGGTTCCGCAACCAAATACATGTGCACCTTCTATGGTAACAATTACGTGGATAGTAGTAGGATTGTTTTTTAACGAAGCTCCAAGCTCATTATAATTTTTAACAATTTTATAATCGTATTTATCACAGGGAGAAGCTCCCTGATTCTTTACTAAAAATTTATACTGTTCATTTAATTCGTTGAAATAATCATTTCCCTTCTTATAATTTCTAAACTGTTCAAGTGAAAGCCCGGAAGCAGTTACAGCAAGAGTTTCAATGTTTTTTTTTCCTAATAATAGTTCTGGAAATTTTTTCAAATTGATAAAACCCCGTTCCATTGGGTATAGAGAGTCGAAAACTACGCGTGTTTTACCGGTAACACAATTATAAAAATTGGATTGAGAATATTTTGATACCCCTTTTGATTGATTCCATGACCATCTTCCTAAAATCGTATCAACACTATCATTTTTAGTACAATCCCACATATTCTTTTCATTGCCATTTGGAGTGGTATGAAATGCCCTCATGGTAGGATGGCAATGAATATCAACAAAAAAATCTTCCACGTTTTTGGGTTTATTAGGCTTGGGCATAATTTCTGCACAAAGATAAAATGTTTGTATCTGCATTTCCTTAAATTTGTACAAATAAAAATAATGATGTGTTACCTGCGTTTAATTTTTCTTGTGTTTCTTTTTATTCAATCTGTTTTGTTTGCCCAAGCCGATTCAACTAAGAAAAAATTTAAACCATCCGGATTGATTGATGCTGCCCCAGTCGCTATCGATAAAGCCGATTTTAGTCCCACTATTAATATAACTATTCAAGCTGTTGATGCTACCTCAAAACAACCATTGGAAGCAAGAATTGCCTACTACATTTCAGGAGATAGCCTAGTAACAATTAAAAACGGAAAAGAAGTTTCAATTTCCGCAAAAAGTGGTCAAGAGATTGTAATTGTTTCCAATGTAGCTAGGTATATCTGGCAAACCCAAATTATCAATACTTCTCAATCTGATACTGCCTACACGTTAAGATTTAAAAAAATTAAAAGAGACGAGGAAATTATCATACATAGCGTTAATTTAAATTCTCAAAATGACGTAGCCGAATCCCTTCTTTATGGTCACATTTTGGGAATAATGGAGTTTTTAAAATTAAATTCCACAGTAAAAATTTGTTTATATGCCTGTCCTGGTGATGGAAAAGAGAATGTTTTTTCAAACCTTTTTGAAAACTGCGACAAAAAGCGTTTTCATGTCAAGAACTGTTTAAATAGAACACAGAAAATCATGGAAATTTTCACTGTAAAAATTACTGATAACTAGTTTTTTGATTTCATCTCGCCCATTTAATATACACTCTTCCGATTCTATTGTTAAATTTGCAACCATGAAAATAAAAAGCCTGAAATTTGTCTGCATTTTATTTTTATTGGTTTCATTATCAGTAAATGCTCAGGAAGCTGTAAAAATAGCCCAACCAATGTCTTTAGAGGCTTGTATTGACTATGCCCTGAAGAATAATATTCAAATAAAACAATCAGAATTAAGTATCGAATTAGCCAAAGTTAATTTAACTCAAAGTGAAGCAAATTTATTGCCCTCTTTAAATGGCAACGCCTCTCATAGCTATAATTATGGTCGTACCATCGACCGTTTTACCAATGAGTTCGCAACGCAAAAGGTACTTTCACAAAACCTCTCTTTAAGTAGCGATGTAACTCTATTTAATGGTTTTCAGACCATCAATACCATCAAACAAAATCAATTTGGTTATCTGGCAAGTAAATACGATATAGATAAAATTAAAAATGATGTTTCATTAAATGTTGCTTCGGCTTATTTACAGATTTTATTCGCTCTTGAAAATGCGGAGAATGCCCGTAACCAAATGGGAATAACCAATGGTCAGGTTGAGCGAACTAAAAAATTACTTGATGCCGGTGCTGCTGCAAAAGGAACATTGCTTGATATACAGGCTCAGTTGGCTTCTGAAGAATTGAATTTTACTACTGCTCAAAATCAGCTGGACATTGCCTATTTAACATTGGCTCAATTGCTAAACTTAGGAACAACTGATGGTATAAGCATTGTGAAACCTGTTCTTACCATAGGTAACGAAACATTACTTACATCAACTGCAAATCAAATTTATGCAACTGCGGTAACTAATTTACCTGAAATTAAAAGTGCTGAATACAACCTAAAAAAATCAGAAAAAGCAATAGATGTCGCTTGGGGCGGACTTAGTCCTCATCTTGCATTCAGCGCAGCTTATGGTTCCGGTTATTCCGGAATTAGTAAACGCATTGTTAATCCTCCTCAATACTTAGGTTATAGACCTGATGGAAGTTTTACTTCTGGCCTTGATACGGTGTATTCACCATATTTCTCGGACCCCACCACTGAATTAATTCCATTTGCTGATCAGTATAAAAACAATTTGAATAAATCATTCGGATTCTATTTAACAGTTCCCATTTTTAATCGTTTTCAAACCAGAACAGCAATCGACAGAGCTCGCATTCAAAAGTTAAATGCTGAACTAACAGTTGAATCAACTAAACTGCAAATTCAAAAAAGTATTCAGCAAGCTTATGCTGATGCAAATGGTGGCTTAAAAAAATATAATGCATCTTTAAAAACAGTTGATGCAATGAAAGAATCATTTAAATATACCGAACAAAAATTCAATGTTGGCATGGTAAATACGATAGTTTACAATGACTCGAAAAACAAATTAATAAAAGCCGAAAATGACTTGATACAAGCAAAATACGAGTATGTTTTTAAAACTAAAGTGCTTGATTTTTATTTAGGAAAACCTTTGAAATTTTAATACAAACTTCAGACTTCCCCCTTTCCAAACTCAAACAGAGGGTTGCGTTGAGGTTTAAAAACTATAGAAATGAAAAAAATAATTTGGATTAGTATCATTGGAGTTCTTGTTCTGATTGGGGTTTTTGCCCTTAAAAATTGTACCGGAAGCAAAGCTATAATCGTTACTACCGAGGCTGCTCAGAAAAGAAATATTATTGAAACCGTTTCTGCAAATGGAAAAATTCAACCAGAAGTAGAAGTCAAAATTAGTTCGGATGTATCAGGTGAAATAGTCGAACTGTTTGTAAAAGAAGGCGATCGCGTAAAAAAAGGTGATCTCCTGTGCAAAATAAATCCGTTGATATACGAATCTAATTCTACCAGAATGGTAGCAACTTTAAACGGAGCAAAAGCTAATTTATCTAACTCCAAAGCACGTTTAGAGCAAGTAAAAGCATCATTTGTAAATATTGAAGCATCATTTTTACGAAACAAAAAATTAGTGGAACAGGGAGCAATTTCACAAGCTGATTTTGATGCTGCTAAAGCTGCGTATGATGGTTCAATTGCCGATGTTAAAGGTGCTGATGAGAATGTAAATGTATCTGAGTATAATGTAAAAAGTGCAGAAGCTTCATTAAAAGAGGCAAATGATAATCTTGCTAAAACAACTATTTTTTCTCCGGTTAATGGAACTGTTTCAAAATTAAATAAGGAAAAAGGTGAACGTGTTGTTGGTACTGCTCAAATGGAAGGTACCGAAATTATGCGTCTTGCTAATTTAAATGAAATGGAAGTACGTGTTGATGTGAACGAAAATGATATTGTACGTGTACATAATAATGATACTACACTTATTGAAGTAGATGCTT
>JAHEYA010000014.1 GCA_023251855.1 Bacteroidota bacterium | reverse complement strand
TTCCATAATAAATAAAGACAATTCATTATTGTATAAAACAAAAATAAATATTTATAATAAATATTATAGTGGGTTGGTACTTTTAAAACAGATCGATGCAAGCACCTCACACCTTGTTTTTATTACAGAGTTAGGTATGAAAATGTTTGATTTTGAGATTCAAAAAAATCAACTCAAATTAATTTATGTTTTTGAACCTCTTAATAAACCTTCTATTTTAAAGCTGCTTGAGAACGACATGGGACTTATTCTTTTAGAAAAGGTATTAAATACTGATGCGAAAATTTATGAGAAAAAAGACAAGACTCAACTAATTTATAAAACGTCAGAAGGCAAATTAAAAAATTATTATTTAATAAATTCAACTACTAAAACTGTAAATGAAATTATTGTTAAAGGTTCATTGTTTACTAAGAAAACAGTACGTTATGTGTATAACGACAGTTTAAATGCAAAACAAATAAAATTAAAACACAAAGGGATCATGCCTGTAAAGATTGAATTAAATGGCATCTCTAATAAAGTACAACCATGAATCACAATTTGCTCCAAAATTTTTATTCAGAAACAGCTTCAACCTATTCAAAAGAAAACAGTAATTCTTTTAATAGCACTATCAAATTAAATCCGGATCATGAAATATATAAAGGTCATTTCCAAAAAATGGCGGTAGCGCCTGGAGTTTGTTTGATCCAAATGATAAAAGAAATTTTAATGTTAAAATTTCAAAAAGAACTTATTCTCTCAGAAGGGAACAATATAAAATTTTTATCCCTTATTAATCCAAAAGAAACAAACATATTTCAAATTGATTTTGCTACAAAACAAATTGATACCTTGCTCGAAGTCTCCGCCAATTACTCAAATGGAGACAAAATTCTTGTAAAGTTCAAAGGGAAATTCAGAATTGTCTAACAGTTTATTTATCAAAAAGCTATCTTTACCCGAAAGGAGCTCCTGCTTTAGAAATAAACAAACTAATTATGGAATGAAAGAAAGATGAATAAAAAAGTATTACTGATTTATTATTCTCAAACAGGCCAACTCACAGAAATTGTGAACCAATTTTCAATTCCTTTTTTTGAAAAGGGGATTGATATGGAGATAAAACGAATTATGCTATCTGAAGACTATAAATTTCCTTGGACAGGCAAACGATTTTTTGATGTTATGCCTGAAAGTGTTTTAGGAATTCCCGTATCTTTAGAGAAAATAATAGTTAATGAACCAGTTTATGATCTAATTGTGTTTGCTTATCAACCTTGGTTTTTATCTCCAAGTATTCCGGCAAACTCCATACTAATAAATCGTGATTTTATTCGGCTATTAAAAGGGAGCAACGTGGTTACGCTTATTGGCTCCAGGAACATGTGGATTTGTGCTCAGGAAGAAGTTAAAAAGCAGTTAAAAGAAGCACAGTCGAACTTAATTGGAAATATTGTATTGAAGGATACACACAATAACTTAACTAGTGCAGTATCTATTTTGCACTGGATGTTGAATGGTAAAAAAGAAAAATTATGGGGAATTTTCCCAAAACCCGGAGTTTCAGAAGCTGATATAAAAAATTCGAGAAACTTTGGTGAGATCATAAAAAAAAGATTAAAAGAGAATAATTATTTGAATTTGCAGAATGAGTTAGTTGAAAACAGGGCGGTCGAAATATCTTCCAATCTGATGTTCATTGAGCCCAGAGCAAAAAAAATATTTAACATTTGGGCAAAAATAATCATAAAGAAAAAGAACAGAACATTTTGGTTACAACTATTTAAATACTACCTGATCTTTGCTTTATTTGTAGTTTCACCGGTTGTTATTCTGATCAATAAATTTTGTGTACAACCCTTTTTAATAAGGGAGATCAGAGAAAAGAAAAAGAAGTATTTAGGGATAAAATGAAATAAAAAATCAATACCATTGCAAGACGTTTATATTAATAGGGTAGCAAAATTTTTACCGAATGGTCCAATTTCAAATGATGAAATGGAATCATATTTGGGCTTGATCAACAGCAAACTTTCAAAATCGAAACATGTTGTTTTAAGAAACAATGGTATTAAATGCAGGTATTACGCACTTGATAAGGAAGGGAAAGCAACACATACGAATTATGGAATGACCGCCAATGCGATCAAATCTTTATTTGTGAATGCTCCCTTTCCAATTCAATCATTACAACTTCTTGCATGCGGTACATCTACTCCCGACCAGATGATGCCATCTCATGCCATTATGGTTCATGGAGAGTTAAAAGATTCTTCTCCAATTGAAGTGGTTTCTCCATCAGGAGTTTGTTGTTCAGGAATGCATGCTTTAAAATATGCATACATGTCAGTTAAATGTGGAGAAGTAGAAAATGCAGTAAGCGCTGGTTCGGAAAGGGTTTCACCTGTTCTTAAATCTTCTTGTTTTGAAAATGAAGTAACTAATTTATCCCTATTAGAAGAAAACCCCTATTTAAGTTTCGAAAAAGATTTTTTAAGATGGATGCTCTCAGATGGTGCTGCAGCCGTTTTAATGCAAAACAAACCGAATGAAAAAGGCATTAGTTTAAGAATTGATTGGATCGAAGGCGCTTCATACGCAAATCAAACAGAAGCGTGTATGTATATGGCAAGTGAAAAACTTCCGGATGGTACACTAAAAGGGTATTCTGAATTTTCACTTACAGAAATTGTAAACAGATCCATTATGAGCATCAAACAGGATGTGAAATTATTGAGCAATAATATAGTAACCCTTGGCTTCAACAAGTTGAAAAATATCATTGAAAAAAAGGGAATTAATATAAATGAGATCGATTATTTTTTGCCGCATATGTCAAGTGAATTTTTTAGAAGTAAGATTGCTGAATATTTAGATAATAATGGCTTGCATATTCCAAATGAAAAATGGTTTACCAATTTAACAACCCTCGGAAACGTTGGTGCCGGATCAATTTACCTGATGATCGAAGACCTTTTTAATAGTGGGAAATTAATAAAAGGACAAAAAATATTATTGGTTGTTCCTGAAAGCTCCAGATTTTCGTACGTTTTTAGTCTGCTAACGGTTTGTTAAAATGAAAAAAACAGATGTACCTCAACACAAAAGTTCATTAAACAATGTTACAAAAGAACTTTGTTATGCTGTTGATGAAACCGGTAGTTACACCAAAAATTTAAGCACAGGTTGGGATATAAAAGCTTCGGCTTTAAATGTGGCTTGGAAAGATATCGAAAACAGAATAGCACACGCAAAAGAAAAAGTACTTAAGGGTGAAGCAAGTCCGGTTTTGTTTTACATGGAATTAAAATTAATGGATTTCTCTATCCTCTCTTCTTATACCGGCTTTTTCAAATGGACCATTAAACGCCATTTAAAACCCACAGTATTTAATAAATTATCCCACAAAAAATTAAAATTGTATGCCGATGCTTTCGATATTAATATGGATGAATTAAAAGATATTCGATTTAATGGAGAAGATACCAAATAAGAATTATATATCGAACTTAAATAACTTACAATCGATTTCATTTCGACCGCAGGGAGAAATCTTTCCATGATAAAAGATTTCTCCCCCTTACAGGGATTCGGAATGACAGGAGTGTTTAAAGAACAACAGACATATAAAAACTAATTCGATATAAACACTAATGAAAGTTGATTTTAAGCATATTCAAGCTGCACATTGTGAAAACGGAGTTACCACCAATTTGCTAAAACATATTGGTGTTGATCAGATCACAGAACCCTTGGCCTTTGGAATTGGTTCAGGGTTGTTCTATGTGTATTTGCCATTTTTAAAAATAAACAATGGTCCTGCAATAGCTTTTAGAACTATGCCAGGGCTTATTTTCAAACGAACTTGTAAAGCATTAGATATTCCGGTTGTCCGAAAAACATTTTCATCGAAAGAAAATGCAAAAAAATTTCTTGATGCAATGATTTTCAAACATCAGCCAGTGGGCTGTCAGGTGGGCGTTTATCATCTTTCTTATTTTCCCAAACAATACAGATTTCATTTTAATGCGCACAATATTATTGTTTATGGAAAAGAAAACGAAAGTTATTTGGTAAGCGATCCTGTTATGGAAAATGTTACCTGCCTTACTGAGTATGAGTTAGAGCGGGTTCGATTTGCGAAAGGGGCTTTAGCGCCAAAAGGACAAATTTATTTTCCAAAGGAAAATACAGTTGTAACTGATATGCAAATAAGTAAAGCTATTAGATCCGGTATCAACAGAAACGTAAGAGACATGATTCGTATACCTGGTCCTATTGCAGGTGTGAGCGGAATAAAATATACCGGAAACAAAATAAAAAAGTGGCGAACTAAATTAGGTTTAGAAACAGCCAAACTTTATTTGGCTCAATTGGTAAGGATGCAAGAAGAAATTGGCACTGGCGGAGGCGGTTTTAGGTTTATTTACGCTGCCTTTTTGCAAGAAGCATACCGGTATATTCCCAATGGTCAATTATTGGAAATTTCAACTTTGTTCACTCAATCAGGTGATATGTGGAGAAATTCGGCTGTTCAGGCAGCCGGTATTTATAAAGGTAGGTTATCAGAGCAAAACGATTTTGATATTATGGCAGATTACTTATTTGAAATTGCAGAATTGGAAAAAAAAGCATTTACCGAATTATCTAAAATTAAATGGTAATGAATACTACTGCTCTTCATATTGAAGACCTTTCCTTTGTTTATCCCGGGCAAATTATAAGTAGTCTCTCTGGATTAAATTTGAAAATAGTAGAAGGTGAAAAATTTGGTTTATTAGGTCCGAATGGAGCAGGGAAAACTACACTAATGAATTTAATGACCGGACTACTACCCTTTGAAAATGGCAGTATCAAGCTATTCGGCAATGAAATGAAAAATAAAAACAGAGCTGTAAATAAATTATTTGGTTTTGTTCCACAGGATTTTTCTTTTTACCAAGAACTAAGTCCGAAAGAAAATTTAGAGTTTTTTGGTGCCTGGGCAGGAATATCGAAAAGGGAAATTAAATACCGTACTGAAGAATTATTAGAAATAACAGGACTAACAGAGGTAACAAATAAGCCTGTTGCTGAATTTTCAGGGGGAATGAAACGCAAGATGAATATCGCGATTGGAGTAATACACCGTCCGCGAATTTTATTTTTAGATGAACCAACCGTTGGTGTTGATGTACAAAGCAGACACTCTATTATTACTTATCTAAAAGAATTGAATAATTCCGGAACCACATTGATCTATAGCTCTCACCAGCTAAATGAAGCCGAATTATTATGTGATAAAATTGCATTAATTGATGATGGTAAAATTGTTGCTAATGATACATTGACAAATTTATTATCTCATCATAATGAAAAGGGATTAGAAAGTTTATTCCTGAGTTTAACAGAGAAAGCGTTTAATGATTGAGCATGTATAAACTGTGGGCTACACTAGTCAAGGATGCGAAAATTTTATCAAGAGATAAGATTGGTTTAACATTTATGTTTGTTATGCCAATTGTGTTGGTTGTTGTTATTACAAGTTTACAGACAAGCACTTTTGAATTGGTAAATGAAAAAAAAATTCAAATGGTAATTTGTAATAAAGATGCGGATGATGTCAGTATTGAATTGATTCAGGCAATCTCAAAATCTTCCATGTTTAAAATTACCGAGGTTTCAAAAGGGTTATCTTCTGATGAAATTAAAAATGAAATGTATTCGAAAGATGCGCTAATAGGAATTATTATTCCTTCGGACTTTTCTAAAAAAACAGTTGAGAAAGCACTGGTGATATCTTCCAAAGCTTTTAATAACCAAGGTGTGCAAGAGAATCTATCGGTATCAAAAGATACGGTTGCAGAATCCGTTACAGTTTTCTATAATCCGGTTTTACAAAAATCATATCTGCAATCCATTAATGGTGCATTAACTGCAGCTTTACAATTGGTACAAAGCAAACAAGTTTTAAATACAATTTATACATCATTAAATAATTCTAAACTTCCAAAGGCTCTTGAACAGGATGTTTTTAGTAATCAGATTAAAATTAATGAGATACCGGTTTCAAAAAATGGAAGCGCAACTATTCCGAATGCAACACAACACAATATACCTGCATGGACTATTTTTGCTATGTTTTTTGTTGTTACTTCACTTGGAAGCAATGTTGTAAAAGAAAAAATAAGTGGTAGTTTTGTTCGCTTAAAAACACTTCCTACAAATTATCTACTGAGCCTGATTTCAAAACAAATTACTTACATCGGTGTTTGTTTATTACAAGTTGCTGTGATTTTTTCCATTGGAGTTTGGGTATTCCCGATGCTTCATTTACCATCACTTCATTTACCAACTGACTTGTTTAGTTTATTTATTATTTCTTTATTTAGCGGATGGTGCGCAGTGAGTTATGCAATTTGTATTGGTGTTTTTGCTCAAACCCAGGAACAGGCAAATGGTTTTGGGGCTGTTTCGATAGTGATATTAGCGGCATTAGGAGGCATTTTAGTTCCGAGCTTTGCTATGCCTAATTCATTTCATTTGCTGATTCAACTATCTCCATTGCATTGGTGTTTGGAATCTTATTATGAACTATTTTTGGAGGGGGGCACCTTTGTTGATGCTTTTAAAAACGTTATACCGATCATTTTTATAACCTTGTTTATTCAAACACTGATTTTTTTGAAACTAAAAAAAATGCAACTAATATAAATTCATTCGATGGGAACACTGGAATTAAAACAAGAATTAAAAGAAAAGATCATACAATTTTTAAATCTGATCGAAGTTAAACCGGAAGACATAAAGGACGATCAACCCTTATTTGGGGAAGGTTTGGGCTTAGATTCAATTGATTCAATTGAACTTATAGTTTTGCTCGATCGCACGTATGGAATAAAAATTAAAGACCCCAAAGAAGGAAGAAAAATATTAGTAGATATAAATACGATGGTTGATTATATCGAAAAAAACAGAACTAAATAATTTTTCAACATGGCAAAGGTCTTTGTTACCGGTGTTGGAATAATAACCTCCTTAGGTGATTCATTTGAAGCTAATCGTGAGGGACTGAAAGAAGGTCAATGCGGATTAGGCCCTCTTAAAAATTTCTCGACCAAATATGCTAACAGCCTCTTATTTGGAGAAATTAACCTCTCCGATACACAACTAAAAGATTTATTAAATGTAAAAGAATCGGGTGTTTCAAGAACTTCTCTATTGGCTTTGCATGCTTTTAATCAAGCAATCGTTGATGCGGAATTAAGTATGGATAAAATTTCAAATGCTGCAACTGCACTTATTATTGCAAACACAGTGGGAGGAATGTGTTTAACCGATGAGCTTTACAAAGATGCTAATCAAAAAAACTTCGGCTCCGAATATATCGCCTCCTACGATTGTGCCGCCACAACTGTTTTTTTGCAAAAAAAATTTAATATTCGTGGTGTTGTAAATACTATTAATACTGCTTGTTCTTCTTCAGCAAATGCAATTATGTATGGTACACGATTAATTAAAAATGGCTATGCAGAAAGGGTTATAGTTGGTGGCACTGATGCTTTAGCAAAGTTTACAATAAATGGATTTAACTCATTACATATTTTATCATCAGGCTTATGTGCACCTTTTGATAATAACCGAAATGGCTTGAATTTAGGCGAAGGGGCAGCATTTTTAGTTTTGGAAACTGAGAAAAATTCTTTAGGTAAAAAGCGATATGCTGAAGTAACCGGGTATGCTAATACTAATGATGCTTTTCATCCATCCACGCTTTCCGAAAATGGAACGGGACCATTTTCAGCAATGGAAAAAGTTTTGGAACAAGCATCATTAAAGCCCTCTGATATTGATTTTATTAACACACATGGAACAGGAACCGAAAATAATGATGTAGTAGAAAGCAAAGCAATGATTAGATTATTTAAAGATAAAATGCCTGCTTTTACATCCACTAAATCTAACATTGGCCATACGTTAGGTGCTGCCGGTGCAATTGAAGCAGTGTATTGCATTCTTAATATATTGCATCAGGAAATTTATCCTTCTCTTAATTTTAAAGAACCAATAGTTGACACAAACCTGATACCCGAACAACGATATTACGAAACAGAATTAAAAAACGTAATGTCCAATTCATTTGGTTTTGGTGGCAATTGCAGCTCCTTAATATTTTCAAAAGTATAACAAAGCATGTTTTATATTCATAATACAACGTGTATTTCTCCTCAAATTACTTTCCCTGAAGTTGATTTGGATCAATTAATTAGTTGTACCGAAAATAAATTTTACACGAAAGAAATTCCTTCTACTGATATTCCGCCTGCTATTCTCAGAAGAATGGGAAGAGCAGTAAAATTAGGTGTTGTAGCATCCATTCCTTTATTAAAATTGCAAGCTCAATTAAATGGAATTATTATTGGAAGCGCGAATGGAGGAATGGAAGATTGTATAAAATTTTTAAATCAGATAATCGATTATGAGGAAGGTGTACTTACACCAACAAATTTTGTTCAAAGTACTTCCAATGCTATTGCATCTCAATTGGGGTTCATTTCAAAAAATCAAGGTTATAATATTACACACGTACATAGAGGATTGGCTTTTGAAAACGCTGTACTTGATGTTGCAATGTTACTTCAGGAGAACCCGAAACATACTTATTTATTAGGAGGAATAGATGAAATAGCGGATTACAACTTTAATATTGAGTATTTATGCGGATATATAAAAAAAAACAGTTCAAATCTGGACTTATACAACAGCAAAACATCTGGTAGTATTGCCGGTGAAGGCGCAGCAATGTTTGTTATAAATAATAAACATGAAGGCGCTGTCTCGGAATTAAAAGCATTAAAAACAATACATACAACTAATGAAAAAGAATTAGTTAACGTATTTGAAAAATTTATAAACGACAATCTTCCTGAAAATAAAACTATTGATTTATTTTTATCAGGAGAAAATGGGGATATCAGATATGAACAGTATTATAAAACCATTGAATCAGTGATGAATAGTAATGTTTCGATTGCCCATTATAAACACCTGTCAGGTGAATTTCAAACGGCTTCTGCTTTTGCACTTTGGGTATCAAATTATATTATTCAAACCCAAAAGCTTCCTCTTAATATGCTCAAAAAACAAACTGTTAAAAAAAACATCAATACCATTTTACTTTATAATAACTATCAAGGGTATCAGCATAGTTTTATGTTATTAGAAAAAGCATAATTTTCATCATTACTGGATACAGATTCGTAAATTCGTTCTTCATTTGTTATTTTAATCCATGTTGCACGAATCAATATTAAATAATCGTTTCACTGCACTAAATTGTTGTGTGATTATTCCTACCTACAACAATCAGAAAACGATTCAGAAGATCATAACAGATACGTTAGTTTACACAGATAAGATAATAGTTGTAAATGATGGGTCTACAGACACAACTTCAGAACTATTAAAGTCTTTCGAATCGATTGTTAAAATAATCCAGCAACCGCAAAATAAGGGGAAGGGAATGGCTTTACGGACCGCATTTAAAAATGCTTTGGAAATGGGCTATCGTTATGCAATTACGATTGATAGCGATGGTCAGCATTTCCCCGAAGACCTTCATTTATTTTTAGATAAAATTGAACAGGAGCCCGATTCACTATTGATCGGTGCCCGGGATCTACATTCTGAAAATGTTCCCGGTAAAAGTAATTTGGGAAATAAAATTTCCAGCTTTTGGTTTTGGGTTGAAACAGGCACAAAAATGCCCGACACTCAATCCGGATATAGATTATATCCAATTGCCCGAATGAAAAAAACAAACTATTTTACCTCCCGTTTTGAGTTCGAAATAGAAGTAATAGTAAAAGCTGCCTGGCTCGGAATTCAAGTATTGCCGGTTCCAATTAAGGTTTATTATGCAAAAGGAGCAGAACGTATAACCCATTTTCGTCCCGGAAAAGATTCTGTACGAATAAGTATATTAAATGTTTACCTAGTTATCCTTGCGTTTTTATGGTATCGCCCTATGCGTTTTTTTCGCGGATTAACTCCCGCCAATATAAAGGCATTTCTGAAAAAACATTTCTTTGATAAAAATGAATCCGTTTTAAAAAAATCACTCTCGGTTACAGTAGGTATTTTTTTTGGAATTTTTCCTGTCTGGGGATATCAGCTGGTGGCAGCTATTGCGGCTGCTTATTTTTTTAAATTAAATAAGGCAATTGTAATTTTAACTGCCAACATTAGCATCCCTATTATGATTCCAGCGATTTTGTTCGCAAGTTTTAAAATGGGTGAACTCATTACACAGCAGCAGTCAACATTAACGATCAAAAATATTACTCTCGAGAATATAAAATTAAACATCTATGTTTACCTTACCGGGGCCTGTGTTCTTGCGGTTGTATTTTCAATACTAATGGGGGGATTAACTTATTTTATTTTAACGCTGATTCGAAATAACAGGAAAACAATAACATCCTAAAATCTATTCATGTTAGCAATACGTTTATATAATTATTTTCAACGTCACCGTACCCTTTTATTCGTGCTTGTTTTCCTTGCACTCATTACTACATTTTATTTCGGAACAAAAATTAAATTAGAAGGCAACATCAATAAATTTATTCCGAAGGATAAAAAAATTGATGAGATCAATTTCGTTTTGCAAAACTTAAAAATAAAAGACAAACTTGTTCTTACCATATATAATACTGATACAACCAATGAAGAGACAGAAGATTTGATGGCATGTGCTGATGCCTTGTCAGATACTTTAAAAACTGCGCAATACAATGATTATATCGCTGAGTTAACTAACAAAGTTTCGGATGATCTGATGATGAATGTATATGGTACTTTTTATAATCATCTGCCCATTTTTTTAGAAGAAAAGGATTACAAAAGAATTGAAATTTTTTTAACCCCTGATAGTTTAAAAGACATTATCAAAAATGATTACAAAACCCTCCTTTCTCCTTCGGGTGTTGTCTTAGGTAGATTTATTCAAAAAGATCCTATCAATCTAACTCCATTAGCATTAAAAAAAATGCAAAACCTGAAGTTTGATGAAAACTATGAAATAAACGATGGCTATATAATGACAAAGGATAAAAAAAACTTGATGGTTTTTATAAGCTCCTCTGTTTCTGCAAATGACAATATAGCGGCAAAAAAATTTCTCGGATCATTAGATGGAATTATAAGATCATTAGAAACAAAATTTAAAAATAAAATCGCAATTGAATATTATGGTGCCGCAGCTGTTTCACTAGGCAATGCAAGTCAGATAAAACAGGATACTATTTATACTTCTATAATTGCATTGGTTCTGATTATATCGGTATTGGGGTTTTTCTTCAAAAGAATACTCGTTATTTTTTACATTCTGCTTCCTGTGGCTTTTGGTGCCTTGTTTTCGTTAACCTTGCTTTATTTTTTAAAAGAAGAAATCTCTGCAATAGCGCTTGGTGCCGGATCCATCGTATTGGGAATTGCAATAAATTATTCGCTCCACTTTTTTTCCCATTTCAAACATGAACAATCCGTTGAAAAAGTGATCCGGGATCTATCCTTACCCATGCTTATTGGTTGTACTACAACAGTGGGTGCATTTTTAAGTTTGCAATTCGCAAAATCGCGCGCATTGCATGATTTTGGTTTGTTTGCAGGATTTAGCCTGATTGGTGCCCTATTATTCTCGATAATTGTTTTGCCACATTTGTTAAAAAAACAAAAAAATAAAACTCAAGAATCTGCCCTAACAGCAAAAAGAACCTACTTCGATCGTATTATAACTTATCCCTATGATAAAAATAAACTCATCCTCATTTCTACTTTTTTACTAACACTCCTTTTTTCATATACTGCTCGGAATGTAAGTTTTGAAAGTGATATGCGAAAATTAAATTATCAAAACGACAAATTAAATAACGCTCAACAACACCTTGATAAAATAAATAATTTTTCTTTAAGCTCCGTCTACGTCATATCGAAAGGGAAAGATCTCAATGATGCTTTAAAATCCAACGAGCAAGCAACTGCTAAACTTGAACAATTAAAAACTGAAAATTCACTTTCCAAATTTTTATCCATCAGCTCCGTACTTATTTCTGATTCAATCCAACAGATTCGGATTAACCATTGGAATGCATTTTGGACAAAAGGAAAAAAGGACTCATTACAAAAACAGCTCATCCAATACAGCAAAGATTATAAATTTAAAGAGGCTGCGTTTTTACAATTCTATAAGCAATTAAATACTGATTTTAAACCAATCCCTGTAACTGAATTAGATACATTAAAAAAACTAATTGTAAATGATTGGGTCACTGAAAACAAAGATGTAACCACTGTTGTATCGCTGGTTAAAGTAGCACCGGAATTAAAATCGAAAGTGTATGATGCATTTGCCGACAATAAATCTATTGTTATTTTTGATAAGCAATATTTGTCCAACCAATTTGTTGAAATAATCAGTTCGGATTTTACTTTAATACTTATCATAACGAGTTTGCTGGTGTTAGGTTTTATGCTGTTGTCACAGGGCAGGTTTGAATTAGCTTTTATTAATTTTCTGCCCATGTTTATCAGCTGGCTTTGGATACTAGGCATTATGGGCATTTTTGGATTTAAATTCAATATAATAAACATTATTATCTCCACATTTATTTTTGGCTTGGGTGACGATTATGCCATTTTTATTATGGATGGATTAAGCCATGAATATAAATTCGGAAGAAAGAATTTAAACTCTTATAAAATTTCAATCTTTTTATCCGTCCTTACTACCACTATTGGTATTGGTGTGTTAATTTTTGCACAGCACCCGGCACTAAAATCAATCGCTGCAATAACAATTATTGGGATGATTACTGTTCTGGTTATCTCTTTTATCGTTCAACCACTCTGTTATAATTTTTTAATTCTGGATAGAAAAAAACGAAAATTATTACCCTACACAGCCATAAATTTAATGCTGACTTTTTTTGGTTTTTTATTTTTTATAATCGGCAGTTTATTTTTAACACTTTTTGGTTTTATCCTGTTTTCAGTAATTCCAGCGCCTCTTAAGAAAAAGAAGGTGCTTTTTCATTACCTGATCATGTATATCTGCAAAGCGATGATCTACATGTTTGTAAATGTGAAGAAAAAGATAATCAACCCACAACAAGAAAATTTTGAAAAACCGGCTATCATTATCTGTAACCACCAATCACATATTGACTTGGCTTTGACTTTAATGTTGCACCCTAAAATAATTGCCTTTACTAATGATTGGGTATGGAATTCGATTTTCTATGGCAGAATAGTTAAAATGGCAGATTATTACCCCGCATCACATGGAGTTGAAGGCTCAATTGAAAAAATAAAACTTTTGATGAATGATGGTTATTCTGTCCTTATTTTCCCGGAGGGAACACGGTCAACAACCGGAGATATTCTACGCTTTCATAAAGGCGCTTTTTACATTGCTGATAAATTAGAAGTAGACATACAACCCATTTTAATTCATGGTGCAGGCGATTGTGTTACAAAAGGAGATTTTCATTTTAAAAATGGAGGTTTAACTGTAAAGTATTTGCAACGGATCAAACCAACCGATGAAAGCTTTGGTGCCACATATAAAGACAGAGCAAAAGCAATTTGTGGATTAATGCGCAGTGAATACGAATTACTCCGCCAACAAGAAGAAACGGTACATTATTTCAGGCCAAAATTAATAGCAAATTATATTTTCAAAGGACCGATTTTGGAGTGGTATTGCAGAATAAAAGTTAAAATGGAAAATAATTATCAACTGGTTGAAAGTTATTTACCTAAACAAGGGAAAATTATTGATGTAGGTTGCGGATATGGTTTTTTACCGCTAATGCTTAGTTTTACAGGTAGCAAGCGGGAGATAACCGGCATTGATTATGATGATGAAAAAATCGACATCGCTGCAAATTGCATTTCCAAATCTGATAACGTTAATTTTGTTTGTGCCGATGTAACACAGTATGATTATGATCATGCGGATGCTTTTGTAATAAGTGATGTGTTACATTATTTGAGTGAAGAACAGCAAGTGGAGCTTATTTCGCGCTGTGCTAACAAGCTTAATAAAAATGGGATTATTATTATTCGTGATGCTGATGCCGACAAAAAAAATCGTCATTTAGGAACCTGCTATACCGAATTTTTCTCAACAAATACAGGGTTTAACAAAACAAAACAAGGTGGATTGCATTTTACTTCGGCATCATTAATAAGAAAAACATTGGATACATTTGCATTTTTAGAATACGAAATAATTGATAATACAAAGTTAACTTCGAATATTATATTTATAATTCGATATAAAAAATAAGTTAAAAGAGAAAAATTTTCTAATCAAAAAGGTGCATCTTTTTTCTTTTGACTTTTGATTTTTTTCTCTTTTGAATTAAAATATGGAAAACACCAAATTTGATGTAGTAATAATTGGTAGCGGAATGGGTGGCTTATGCTGTGGATTGATCCTTAGCAAGGAAGGTTATAAAGTATGCGTCCTTGAAAAAAATCGCCAACTGGGAGGAAGTCTTCAGATATTTTCGCGTGACAAAGTTATTTTTGATACAGGGATTCATTACATAGGTGGTTTAGATAATGGACAAAACCTAAACAGTTATTTCAAATATTTGGGTTTGATGGATAAGATCAAACTTAGACGGATGGACATGAATGGCTTTGATCACATTACTTTTAAAGGTGATCCGACAGTTTATAAACATGCGCAGGGATATGAAAATTTTATCACCGTTTTAAGTGAACAATTCCCTGACGAAAAAGAAAACATAAAAAAATACTGCGATAAAATAC
>JAHEYA010000182.1 GCA_023251855.1 Bacteroidota bacterium | reverse complement strand
TTGTCGAATTGCAACGGGAAGAGCCGGAAATGTTATCGGTGGTGGCGATTGGGCTGTGAATAGAATTATTCCCGATTTTTTTAGATCATATATAAAAAATGAAAATCTGGAAATACGAAATCCAAATGCTATTCGTCCTTGGCAACACGTACTTGATCCTCTTTATGGATATTTGCTTTTAGCTTATAAGTTATTTGACAACAATCGATTTGTAGGCTCTTGGAATTTCGGACCATCAGAAAAAAGTCATGTTAAGGTGCAAACTTTAATAGAAAACTTGATCGCTATAACGGGGAAAATAAATTATAAAATTTTTGAAGACACAAAAAAATTACACGAAGCAACTTCACTTAAATTAGATATTACAAAAGCTACCACTTTGCTAAACTGGCATCCTCAATTTGATTTCGATACTACATTAAAACAAACAGCAGAAGGCTATTTGGCTCAAATAAATAAAAATAATGTACTTGAAAACCGGATAAAACAAATTCAGGATTACCAGCTATTGTTAGAAAAAACTAAATAAAAGTATTAATTCTTAAATGAGCAATTCAAATATTTTAAATCCGGAAGCTGAAAAGATCAAAGAACAAGTATTTTCGTTGATCGAAAGTTATTCTAAACTGGTTCACACTGCTCCAAAATTTATTCCCGGAGAATCAACTGTTCCCGTTAGTGGAAAAGTATTTGACCATACTGAAATTCAATACATAGTTGAATCAGCCTTGGACGGCTGGTTTACAACCGGTAGGTTCAATACAAAATTTGAAAAAGAAATTTCTTCTTTTATTGGCACAAAAAAAGTTTTAACTGTTAATTCCGGTTCTTCTGCAAACTTATTAGCAGTTGCTGCATTAACTGATGAAATATGGGGTGACAAGGCCATTAAGCCTGGTGATGAATTTATAACTACTCCTGTTTCATTTCCAACCACCATCAATCCTTTTCTATTGTACGGTTTAAAACCAGTATTTGTAGATGCACATATCCCAACATATAATATTAATGTGGATGAAATTGAAAAAGCAATTACTCCTAAAACGAAAGCAATTATGGTTGCCCACACATTGGGAAACCCTTTTAATATAGCACATATCGTAGAAATTACAAAAAAACACAACCTCTGGCTGATAGAAGATTGTTGTGATGCACTGGGAGCCAAATACGAAGGTAAACATGTTGGCACATTTGGAGATATTGGCACATTAAGCTTTTATCCTGCCCATCATATCACCATGGGAGAAGGTGGTGCCGTATTCACCAGCAATAGTAAAATGGCTACAGTGCTTGAATCCTTCAGAGATTGGGGTCGCGACTGTTGGTGCGAAACAGGCATGGATAATACCTGCGGTAAAAGATTCAAATGGAAATTAGGAGATTTACCGGAAGGATATGATCACAAATATATTTATTCAAGAGTTGGATATAATTTGAAAATAACCGATATGCAAGCCGCTCTGGGATTGGCTCAGCTGAAAAAATTAAATTCATTTGTTGAAAAAAGAAAACATAATTTTCAACGTTTAAAAAAAGGATTACACTCATTAAGCGATAAATTAATTTTACCTGAAGCTACTCCAAATTCAGATCCTTCTTGGTTTGGATTTCTAATTACCATTAAGGAAGATTGTGGCATTACCAGAGCCCAAGTAATTGAACAATTAAATGAAAAAAAGATTGCAACTCGACTTCTGTTTGCCGGAGATATCCGAAAACAACCGTATTTCAAGAATATTGCTTATCGCGATTCAGACACATTGCCAAATGCTAAATTGGTATTGAATAATACATTCTGGGTAGGTGTAACACCTATGATAAATGATGAAATGATTGACTATATGATTGAAAGTATTCACACTATTTTCAAAAAATAGAACATGCAAAAACGTATACCAACAGAAGACCTGAATTATATCGCTTCCTCTTTGGATGATGTTATTCCTGCCCTCTCCAATTCACGTATTTTTATTACAGGTGGTACCGGCTTTTTTGGAAAATGGATTTTGGAAACCATTTTGTTTTTAAATGAAAACTATAAAACAAACTGCTCTGTTGTTGTATTAACGCGTAATCCAGAACAATTCAAAAATAATTATCTTCAATTTAATAATACCTCCATCACCTATTTGAATGGTGACATAAAAGATTTTTCATTTCCTGAAGGCGAATTTAAATATTGCATTCATGCTGCTGCGGAGACTGCCAAACTTGAAAAGACTGATGAATTAGATGTATTAGGTTCAATATACGGTGGCACACAACGCGTTCTCGAATTTGCCAAAGAAAAAAATATAAAATCCACTTTATATGTTAGTTCAGGCGCTGTATATGGCAAACAACCTCCTGAACTAAAATTGATTCCTGAAGAATATAATGGTTCTCCTGATACAATGAACCTTAGATCAGCCTATGGTGAAGGCAAACGTTTAGGTGAATTTTTATGTAATTATTATGGCAAAAAATTTGATCTGCCGATAAAAATTGCGCGGTGTTTTGCTTTTATTGGACCTTACCTTCCACTCGATGCTCATTTTGCTTGTGGAAATTTTATCCGCAATTGCATTACTAAAGAACCTATTCGTATCAATGGTGATGGAACAACCATTCGATCATATATGTATGCAGCTGATCTTACTATCTGTTTATTCAAAACACTTATTCATGGCGATAATCTAAGCCCTTACAACATTGGCTCCAGCGAAGAGATTTCAATAGCCCAGCTGGCAAAAAAAATAGCCTCTCATTTTTCGCCTTCACCGGAAATTATTACCTCACCAAAAAAAATTACTAATAATTTGCCGGAGCGCTATGTACCGGATAACAATAAAATAATCAACAAGCTATCTATTAAAAAACAAATTGATATTGATGAGGCAATTAAAAGAACTGTTGAATTTTATAAATAAACTCTTTTGAATTAAATTCTAAAAATAAAAATAATGTCACAAAAAAAAATAAGCATTGTAACCGCCTGTTATAACGAAGAAGGGAACGTTGGAGAATTATGGTCGCTCGTTAAATTGGAATTTGAAAAATTGACCAACTACGATTACGAACATATTTTTATTGATAATAATTCTCAAGATCAAACAGTTGCCAAACTAAAAGAAATTGCAGCTGTAGACAAAAAAGTAAAAATAATTGTAAATACTCGAAATTTCGGACAAGTGCGTTCGCCCTACCATGGCATGTTACAGGCCAATGGTGACGCGGTAATATTAATTGTTGCCGATCTTCAGGATCCACCTTCATTGATTCAGGAATTTATAAAAAAGTGGGAAAGCGGATTTAAAATAGTTGTCGGTATAAAAGAAACAAGTGAAGAATCCAAAATGATGTTTATTATCCGAAAAGCTTACTATGGTTTCATATTTAAGCTTGCCGACTCTGAAATAAAATTGCTTAAAAACTTCACCGGCTTTGGCTTGTATGATAGAAGTGTTATGGAAATTATAAAAAATATAAATGATCCTTATCCCTATTTCCGCGGACTTGTTTCAGAAATAGGATTTGAAATTGCTGAAATAAAATACCGTCAGCCACAACGCAAAAGAGGAATTACAAGTAATAATTTTTATAGGCTATATGATATGGCAATGCTTGGTATAACCAGCCACACAAAGGTTCCACTGAGGATTGCAACCATAGGTGGTTTTTTATTTTCCATCATCAGCTTTTTAATTGCTGTTGTTTATTTGGTATATAAATTAATTTATTGGGATAGATTTGAAGCCGGACTAGCCCCGGTTATCATCGGTATATTTTTCTTCTTTTCTGTACTAATGCTTTTTATGGGCTTATTAGGGGAGTACATTTTAGCCATTCATACCAAGGTAATGAACAGACCACCTGTCGTAGAAAAAGAAAGAATTAATTTTTGAAAATTGTAATTACAAAATTTATTTCCAATACTTCGACTCCTTGATTTGTTTCAATTCATCGGCTTTAATCGAATCACTCCCCTCTCCTTTGGAGAGGGGTCGGGGGTGAGGTCAAAAAAACCAACTAATTCTCAATAGGAACTGGTATTATTTCCAATACTTCGATTCCTTGATATGTTTCAATTCATCCGCTTTGATCGGATAACTATACGTTTCCCCCGGAAATGATTTGTCTTTTACTTCTTCAACATATTTCCCAATTGCCATTTGAGCAAGCACTAATAATCCGTCTTTTCTTTCTTCCCTGCCTGTTTTTCTATGATCTTCTAAATTGATCAAATAATCAGAAAATTGTTTCGCAACTTCAGCAATATAACATTTTGCAAACCATGGTCTAAATGGCTGATACAGCCCCAATACATCATGCATGATTACTAACTGGCCATCCACTTGGTCACCTGCACCAATACCTAAAATGGGCACTTCTAATTGTTTCGCTATTTGTCCTGCAGGTTCCGAAGGCATTGCTTCCAGCAGTATTCCAAAAACTCCGGCTTCCTGCAAAGCAACAGCATCTTCAAATGTTTCATCAAAACTCTGTTTTGTTTTTCCTTGTACTCTGTATCCTCCAAAAGAAGATGCGCTTTGTGGAGTAAGCCCCAAATGCCCCATTACAAGTATTCCTGCATCTGCTATCGCTTTAATTTTAGATGCCATTCTTCTTCCTCCTTCACATTTTACCGCATCACAACCTGCTTCTTTTATAAAACGTAAAGCATTCATCACTGCATCACGCTCCGAAGGTTCATAAGCTCCTTGTGGCATATCTCCGATGATAAAGGTATTGGGTGCTCCTCTCCTCGCGGCTTTCGCTAAAACTATCATCTCATCCATCGTAACCGGATGTGTGGTTTGATAGCCCAACTGAACCATACCACCTGAGTCACCAACAAGTATCATATCCATGCCTATTTGCTCTGCAACATACGCCAACGGGTAATCATAGGCAGTTATCCAGGTAACGGGCACCCCATCTTTTTTCATTTTTTTTAATTCAAGAATGTTGGTCTTGTTTTTTCTAAGGGCTGATTTTATTGACATCTATGGTTAGTTTAATTATTATATTTAAAAAATTACTTCATTCTTGTGTACTTAAAAAATCGATTTCCAGAACTAAATTCCTCATCTGAAATATATGGGAACTGATCATGAATAGGCCTTCCCATCTCTAATTTAGGTTCTATCAATGTATTTTCATCAAGCGTTATATCGATAATAACCGAACCCGGTTTTTTTACTAAATCTTTCGTCAATTCGTCCAGCTTATTAATTTTCTTATAGCTGATGCCATATGCATTTGCGATCTTTTCAAAATCCGGTAAACTATATCCTTCACCTGTTGCATAATACCTGCTTTCAAAATAGGCATCCTGAAATTGTTTTATAATTCCATAACCATAATTATTAAGAAGTATAATTTTAATATCTAAATTATAATGTTTCACCGTTTGTAATTCCTGAATGTTCATTTGAAATCCACCATCTCCTATCAAACAAATTATTTCTTTTGATGGATCATTAAGAGCTGCACCAATAGCTGCCGGCAATGAATATCCCATCGGGGAATTTCCTGCTGCAGTAAATAAATTTTGTTCTGTCCGGTGAAACACTTGGTACACCCAGCAAAGATTTGCTCCACAATCAGATACAACAATTGCATCCTTATTAATAAGTTGATTCAACTTCATTACCGCTCCATATGGAGAAATGGTGTTATGTTTTTTAGCAAACGTACTTAAATCCTTATCGAAATA
>JAHEYA010000181.1 GCA_023251855.1 Bacteroidota bacterium | reverse complement strand
ATTATGATGAACGACCATATGCAAGCATATTTTTTATTTCTCATTTTTTAATATCTATTGATCCTGAACAAAAACAGTCTTTTTCTACAAGCTTAGATCTCGGAATCATCGGACCGGGTGCAAAAGGAGAAGAAGAACAAAAAGCAATTCATAAAGCACTCAATAATATTCAGCCTTTGGGATGGGAATATCAGGTCGCAAGCGATTACATATTGAACTACAATTTACGATTGGAGAAAAGTCTTTTTGAAAACAAACATCTGGAATTTATCGGCTTGATAAATACTAGGCTGGGAACGCTTTACGATGATGTTTCAGCAGGTGTACTACTTCGAACAGGTTGGATGCAAACTTATTTTAAAAATTTAGGATTGACCAAACATCCCGATTCCGAGAGTAAAACAAACAAATTTCAATGTTACTTTTATAGCAAAGGAGAAATAAAAACTGTTGTTTACAATGCAACCATGGAAGGAGGCATGTTTAATAAGAATAACATTTATACTATTCCTTCAAATGATATCGAAAGGGTTGTAACGGTTGCCTATGCAGGTATTGTGGTTGCATATAAAAGTGTGAGTATAGAATTCACTAAAGCGTATTTAAGTCCTGAATTTAAAGGTGGTTTGCCTCATGGTTGGGGCCATTGTGCAATCACTGTTTGCTTTTAGTGCTGTTTATTTTCCTGAACAATAACGAAAACATCTTCATTATTGCGTTTCATCAAATACTTTTCGCGGGCAAATTTTTCGAGTGTTTTAGGATTGGTGGTAAGCTCTTTTATATCGGAAGTGATCACTGCAATTTCCTGGGTGAAATAATTTTTCTCCTTTTCTAATTGTTTTACCTGTTTACCAAGGTCTATCTGGGTAAACACATCATTCCTGTCAAAAAACACCAACCATACAACTAAACCTATGATGGTGATCAGGTACTTGTTTTTTATAAAGGATAAAATTCTTTTCATGGAAGCAAAAATAAATCTAATTTTCAAAAATATTCCACCACAAGTAAAATTTTGTCAATACCTGCATGTTAATATCTGATCTATTGATTTGAGGAGAAGGGAATTTTACAAACTCTTTTGCAAAGCAACCATTTTAATAGCAGTAACTGCAGCTTCATCACCTTTATTACCATGCTTCCCTCCTGCTCTCTCCTGAGCTTGCTGCAATGTATGAGGAGTTAACACACCAAATATAACAGGCTTATTGTATTTTAAACTTACAGTGGTGATCCCATCTGCCACAGCATTACAAATAAAATCAAAATGACGGGTTTCACCCTGCATCACACATCCTAAACAGATGATCCCATCAATACTCTTATCTTCACACAACAGTTGTGCACCAAAAGTTAATTCAAAACTACCCGGAACATACTTTATTATGATATTATTTTCAGAAACACCATTTTTTACCAATGTGTTAATTGCACCATCACGCAAAGCTCCTGTTATTTCAATATTCCATTCAGAAACAACAATTCCAATAACCATATCCGCCCCATTGGGGATAACGGTATTATTAAAATCAGATAAATTTTTTAGTACGGTTGACATTTCAAAAAATGTTAATTTATATTACCTAATGCTTTTGCACGACTAATATATTTTTCCATCTCCTTACCTTCAGTAGTTTCGGCAAATTCATTTTGAATGCGTTCATACAATTTTACTGCGTCAACATAGTTAGCTTTATCTTCATTAGCCATTGCAGCCTTTTTCAAAAAAATAGGAGTAGTAAAATTATTTGTATTTTGCTCAGCTGCCTTTAAATAAAATATGATTGCCTCATCTGGTTTCCCTAATTCCATATTCGCATCACCAATGGCACCGGTAGCTTGAGGACCAACAATTTGATCTGAACTGTCAAATTCCTTTAAATGCTCAATAGCCTCCTGGTATTGCCCCTTTTTCAAATAACAAATGCCTAAATAATATTCTGCTAAATTCCCTGATGGTGTGATACTGAATTCATCTGCTATTTGAATAAAACCTAATGCAACACCATCCCCATTCATTGCTTTGTCTAGTGAATCTTTACCAAAATAATCCTCTGCTTTAAACATTTCACTTCGTGCTTTGGTTTCCTCGCCTGCCACATACCAATACTTATAAGCAAAATAACCACCTACCAATCCAACAATAACAACTGCAATAATCATCAAACTTTTTTTATTCTGTTCGATGTAAAGCTCTGTTTTGCTAAACGCTTGTTCAACATCAACTATTGGTTCATCTTTTATTTGTTCTGCCATTTTTTTAAATTGTAATTTTATTTAAGGATTGCAAAAATAAGTTTTTTTTGCAATATCTATAATTTAATTACAAAATATGCTTTTTGAGCGCCCTTTTTTCTAAATTTACTACGAATTACGAAGCTACTACGGAATTACGAATTTTAGTGATTGTCATAGTTGTTAGTATTCGTAATTCGATAAAATTCGTAATTCGTAGCAGTTTACAATGCATCTCAAAAAATTATCCTTACTGAATTTCAAAAATTATTCCGAAGCTGAATTCCATTTCTGTAACCATATCAACTGTTTTACAGGCAATAACGGAGAGGGAAAAACAAATGTTCTTGATGCTATTCATTATCTTTCCTTTTGCAAAAGTTTTTTTAATCCCCTCGACAGCCAGAATATCTTACATGATGCTCCCTTTTTTCTGATACAGGGCCATTATATTACAAATGAAAAGGAAGAAGAAATTTATTGTGGCTTAAAACGCAATCAAAAAAAACAATTCAAACGTAATAAAAAGGAATACCAACGCTTAGCTGACCATATTGGCCTGTTTCCATTAGTGATGATCTCTCCGGCCGACTCCGAACTTATTATCGAAGGCAGTGAAAGTCGCAGAAGATTCATTGATAGTGTAATTGCTCAATTCGACAGAGAATATTTAGAAAGTTTGATTAGTTATAATAAGGCTCTTTCTCAACGAAATGCTTTACTTAAACAATTTGGCGTTAGCAGAAGCTTCGACAAAAATTCTCTCGAAATTTGGGATGCCCAGCTTATTGAGTATGGTACAAAAGGATATGAAGGTAGAAAAAAATTTATTACTAAGTTTATTCCAATCTTTCAAAAATACTATGAATTGATCTCAGGTGGTCGTGAACAGGTAGGAATAAAATACCAATCGCATTTGAACGAAGGTTCTTTTACAAGTGCTTTAGAAGAAGCGCTTAACCGCGACAGAGCTATTGAATACACTACTGTTGGCATTCATAAAGATGACCTTGAATTTACGATCAATGGTTATCCTCTTAAAAAATATGCCTCACAAGGACAGCAAAAATCGTTCTTGATCGCCCTGAAATTAGCACAATTCGATTTTATTAAAAATATTAAAAAAGTAACTCCTATACTTTTGTTGGATGATATTTATGATAAGCTGGATGATCTGCGTGTTAAACAACTAATGGAGCTGGTGTGCAGTGATAATTTCGGACAATTATTTATTACTGATACACATCATACACGTTTGGCAGATCTATTTAAAACAACATTAGCTGACTTTAAAGTATTTGAAATCAACAATGGATCTGCTTCTGAATTAAAAAATTTGGCAATCGGTAATAGCTATTAGCTATTCCAAAATTACTATTGAAAAAATGAGTAAACATAATGAACATAGCCTTAAAGATGCCATCACTCATTTGATGAAAACTTATAAACTGGATGACCGTCTTGCCGAAAAACGTTTGATTGGCTCCTGGGAAAATGTAATGGGCAGTATGATCGCAAAACATACCACAGATATTTATATAAAACATCAACAACTTTTTGTTACACTGGATTCTGCTGCTCTCCGGAATGAATTAGCACTCGCCAAATCTAAAATTGTTAAAATGCTGAATGAAGCTGTTGGTAGTACTGTTATTAATGAAGTTATTTTAAAATAAAAAATTGTATGAGATCAAAACTATCTTTTTTATTACTTACAATAAGCTTTGTTATCCCTATTATCAATTGGGCTCAAACAGATTCGGCTTCCATAAAAAAAATATATAATGAGGCACTTAGTAACGGAAAAAGCTACTCCAACCTTGATTATTTGACAAATAAAATTGGTGGTCGCTTAAGCGGTTCACCTCAAGCACAGAAAGCTGTTGAATGGACTTTTAAAGCTATGAAAGAAGCTGGTGCCGATACTGTTTTTTTGCAGGAATGTATGGTGCCCCATTGGGTGAGAGGTGAAAAAGAAATTGGAAAAATGGTTACTTCGAATTCTAAAAATTATGAAATAGTACCCTTACCAATTTGTGCGTTAGGTGGTTCTATTGCCACACCAGCAGAAGGAACCAGTTCTCAGGTGGTGGAAGTAAAAACTTTTGAAGAGCTTGCAAAGCTTGGCAAGGATAAGATAAAGAATAAAATTGTTTTTTTTAATCACCCAATGGACCCAACACAAATTGAAACTTTTGATGCCTATGGTGATGCAGTTATGTTTCGTTGGGCCGGTGCTTCGGAAGCCGCCAAATATGGTGCTGTTGGAGTTGTTGTTCGCTCCTGCACATTAACTCAGGATGATAACCCTCATACCGGAACAATGCATTATAGAGATAGTGTCACTAAAATCCCTGCCTGTGCAATAAGTACCAATGGTGCAACATTGCTGAGTTCTTATCTGAAAACTGATAAAAATTTACAATTTACTTTTAAAATGAGTTGTCAAACATTACCGGATGCAAAATCCTATAATGTGGTTGGTGAAATTAGAGGAAACATCAAATCTAAAGATTACATTGTTGTTGGTGGTCACCTCGATTCCTGGGATACCGGGAAAGGTGCTAATGATGATGGTTCCGGAGTTGTTCAATCAATTGAAGTGATCCGTATTTTTAAAACGCTTGGTATAAAACCTAAATGTAATATCCGTGCTGTTGCTTTTATGAATGAAGAAAATGGCGGAAGTGGTGGAAAAAAATATGCGGAACTTGCTAAACTAAATAACGAAAAACACATTGCAGCAATTGAATCTGATGAAGGAAGCTTTACACCTTTGGGTTTTAGCAGTGATGCTACACCTCAAGCAAAAGCCAAATTAAAAAGCTGGCGATCCTTGTTTGAACCTTATGGCTTGTATAGTTTTGATCGTAATGGCGGAGGATCTGATATTGCACCTTTGAAAGAATCCGGTGTTCCTTGTATCGAATTGTTACCCGACTCACAACGTTATTTCGATTATCACCACACACCTATTGATATTTTTGAAAATGTGAATAAACGCGAATTAGAATTAGGAGCTGCTGCAATGACAGCCCTCATCTGGATGATCAGCGAACATGGGCTTCAATAATTATACAACTAAATATATTAATCAGATAAATGTTTCTTTCACAAAATAAAATAATAGTGTTCTTATTGTTTTGTTCTATCGGAAAAATTACTTTTTCCCAGGGAAATGCGGTTCTCCATAAATTTGAGATTTACCATAACGATACAATTAATCGGGTTAAAAAGGATGGCCTAAAACAGGGCAAATGGATCTATTTCGGCAAAGATAAGAAGGAAGAAATTTACAGCCGTTTTAAAAAAAATCAAATTATAGAAGAAGGAAATTACATGAACAATAAAAAACAAGGTATATGGAAATATTATTATGAATCAGGATATCTGAAAAATGAAATAACCTACTTAAATGACCAGCCAAATGGTCTTGTAAAATTGTATGATACAGATGGCGATTTAAAAGA
>JAHEYA010000180.1:5001-5711 GCA_023251855.1 Bacteroidota bacterium | reverse complement strand
GCGATGAGATATCTCCAGTAAGGAAAGATTCAGATTATCAAAATTGATACATGCTTCAGAAGCTTGTTGTAGAACTTCGGCAGGTAGTATTCCGGGACCAGCACTAAAATTGTGGATTTTTGTAATTTCTTTGGTAAGCATAGTATTTTGTTTTAGTACAATTTTATGATACAAAATTAGGCAATATTTGAGATGTAAAAGTAAAAGGAACAAATTTATTGTGAAAAGCAGAGAATAAATCAGTTTTTTACCTTCAAATGGCTATAAAAAATCAATATCTTTGGCTTCCATTTCAATTATAAATTCTGAAAGACATGTCAGATAATTCGGTACCCGAAAAAGTTGTAAATAGAATGTATGATAGCGATTGGTTCAGTCAATGGTTAGGGATTGAGCGTGTGGAAGTGAAACAAGGGGCATGTATTTTACGAATGACCATCCGCAAAGAAATGTTGAATGGTTTTGCAATTGCACATGGTGGAATTACTTATTCATTGGCAGATAGCGCCTTGGCGTTTGCATCCAACTCACATGGAAGAAAAAGTGTTTCTGTAGAAACAAGTATTTCACATACTGAATCATTGAAAGAAGGTGATGTAATTACTGCTGCTGCTGAAGAAATTAGTCTTTCAAATAAAATTGGAATATACCAGGTAACAATAAAAAATCAACATAATAAAATTGTAGCATTGTTTAAAGGCACTGTTTAT
>JAHEYA010000180.1:0-4991 GCA_023251855.1 Bacteroidota bacterium | reverse complement strand
TTATCGGACAAGTAAAGAATGGTTTGTATCAACGAATAACGAATCTTAAACGAATAGCGAATTCGTTATTCGGGAAAATTCGTTATCTGTTGAAAAAATTAATAAAGTATGAAAAATGCATTTATAATTGATGGAATCCGCACTCCGATTGGAAATTTCGGTGGTACATTATCGACTATCCGTACTGATGATTTAGCAGTAGTGGTGTTAAAAGAATTAATGAAACGTAATCCGACCATTGATCCAAAACAAATTGGGGATGTAATATTGGGTTGTGCAAATCAGGCAGGTGAAGACAATCGTAATGTGGCCCGAATGGCTTTGTTGCTTGCCGGTTTGCCATATACTGTTCCCGGAGAAACGGTGAATCGTTTGTGTGCCTCAGGTTTATCGGCAGCTATGAATGCCTCTCGTAGTATTATGATTGGTGAATCTGATCTGATGATTGCAGGTGGTGTTGAAAATATGACTCGGGGTCCTTTGGTGATGTCGAAGGCTACATCAGCGTTTGGCCGTGACCAACAATTAGTTGATTCTTCATTCGGTTGGCGTTTTGTTAATCCTAAAATGAAAGAATTGTATGGTGTTGATGGAATGGGCGAAACGGCTGAAAACCTTGCTGAACGTGATAAAATTAGTCGTGCCGATCAGGATAAATTTGCGTTGTGGAGTCAACAAAAAGCAAGTGTTGCTCAATCAAATGGTCGTTTAGCAAAGGAGATAGTAGCAGTTGAAATACCAACAAAGAAAGGTGATACAACTCGTTTTGAAAAAGATGAATTTATTAAATCGGGCACGACAATAGAAGGTTTATCGAAACTAAAAGCATCATTCCGAAAAGAAGGAGGAACTGTAACAGCAGGGAATGCATCAGGTTTAAATGATGGAGCCGCAGCTATTTTATTAGCTTCAGAAGAAGGAATTAAAAAATATAATTTAACACCAAAAGCAAGAATTGTATCAAGTGGAATTGCCGGTGTAGAGCCTCGAATAATGGGAATTGGCCCTGTTGAAGCAAGTAATATTGCATTAAAACGTGCAGGTTTAACAATGAAAAATATTGACATCATTGAATTGAATGAAGCATTTGCTGCTCAGTCATTAGCTTGCACACGTGCATTGGGATTGGCAGATAATGATTCAAGGATCAATCCAAATGGTGGTGCTATTGCATTAGGGCATCCATTAGGAATGAGTGGTGCTCGTATTTTAAATTCGGCAGCAATAGAATTGCAAGAGCAAAATAAACGGTATGCTTTGGTTACCATGTGTATAGGTGTTGGTCAGGGTTATGCGGTGATTATTGAGAAAAGTTAAAAAAATTTAGGATTTAAACATTAAGGATTTAGGAATTGCTAGAGAGGAAATTTGGAAAATGACGAAAGAAGAGTTAAAAAAAAGAACAAAATTATTTGCAATTCGCATTTTCAAATTTATCGAAACCTTACCTAAAAGTAAATCTATAGATGTAATATCATATCAAATTTTTAAATCATCTTCTTCAGTAGCGGCTAATTATAGGGCGGTATGTAGAGGAAAATCGGAGGCTGATTTTTTAAATAAATTGAAAGTTGTTGATGAAGAGGCTGATGAAACTTTGTTTTGGCTTGAGTTTATTAAAGATTTAGAGGTTAAATGTGATAAAGTGGTACTTGAATCCTTAATTAAAGAAGCCAATGAATTAGTATCAATTTGTTCTGCTGCTATTCGAACAATCAAATCAAAAAATCCTTAATCCTAAATCAAAAAAATCCTAAATAGTAATGATATACGAATTCAATGGTTACAAGCCGGTTATCCACGAAAGTGCATTCATTCATCCGAATGCAACCGTTACCGGAAATGTAATCATTGGTAAAAATGTATATGTTGGTCCGGGTGCTGCTATTCGCGGTGATTGGGGACAAATAATTATTGAAGATGGTTGCAATGTCCAGGAAAATTGCACTATTCATATGTTTCCGGGTACACTGGTTTTATTAAAAGAAGCGGCACATATTGGGCATGGTGCAATTATACATGGTGCCACCATTGGTAAAAATGTATTGGTTGGGATGAACTCCGTAATCATGGATAATGTAGTGATTGGAGATAATTGTATTATAGGTGCTTTATGTTTTGTTGCTGCAGATACAGTTATTCCTGAAAGAAAGATTGTGGTTGGTAATCCGGGAAAAATTGTGAAAGAAGTGAGTGATGAAATGATCGAATGGAAAATGCAAGGCACAAAATTATATCAGCAATTACCTGCCGATTGTAAAGCAACTTTAAAACCTTGTGAACCTTTAAGAGAGCTGGAATCAGACCGGCCAAAGCAACAAGATATTTATAAAACGTGGAAAGAAATAAAAAAATAATTTTTAATTATGAATTTACATTTGCACTTTATTCTTGTCAACTCTGAGTTTAATCAAGGCATTGCCGATGATTTGAATGAAGGCCAGGAATCAGAAGATAATATTAAATATTTGTGGGAGGATGAATTAAAAGTGTCGGAACCGGTAAAGGAATTTAAAATCAGGAACAACGCGATTTACACATTAGCAGGGCATTTTCCGGATGATAAAGAATTTAGTTTTGAAATTTGGGATATGACAATTGTAGACTGTTTAACAGTAAACGAAAAAAGTATGCAGTTTGCTGTTTCCAAAAAGAGTTTGAAAAAAACCGAAAAAATTGTGAATGAAGAAACGGATGAAACGCATTTGTATTTTTATTTGAAAGATTCCTTTCCATTGGAGAATCCTATGGAAGGTGTATATATTATCAAACAGGATTTTCCAAAAGAATTAAAAAATAAACAATGACAAGTTAAAATGGTATATGATTTTTATAAAAATATAAAAGCCTGATAAGTTCCGTCATTGCGAGGGCTTTTCGCCCGAAGCAATCTCAAACCAATACCTGATATGAGATTGCTTCGTTCCTCGCAATGACGCTCTAAATCTATGTTTCGTTTGTCATAATAAACTAACCTATATAAAGTCTAATAAACAATGACAAGAGAAGAATTGTTTTTAAACATTAAGAAGAAAAAAAGTTTTTTGTGTATTGGTCTGGATACCGACATTACAAAGATTCCTCAACATTTGTTGAAAGAGGAGGATCCGATTTTTGAGTTTAACAAACAGATTATTGATAGTACTAAAGACCTCTGTGTTGCCTATAAACCCAACAGTGCATTTTATGAAACCCTTGGTTCAAAAGGCTGGATCAGTTTAGAAAAAACGATAAACTATATCAATAAAACATGTACAAGTATGTTCACTGTTGCTGATGCAAAGCGTGGAGATATAGGTAATACCTCAAAAATGTATGCAAAAGCATTTTTAGAAACAATGAATTTTGATTCCATTACTGTGGCCCCTTATATGGGTAAGGACAGTGTTACACCATTTTTGGAATATAAAAATAAATGGGTGATCTTATTAGCACTCACATCTAATACAGGTGCAGATGATTTTCAAACTTCTGTATTAACTAAGAATAATAAAATGTTGTACCAAGATGTTCTTGAAACATCAAAAAGCTGGGGCTCTATTGATAATATGATGTATGTAGTGGGTGCTACCCGAGTAGAAATGCTTGCCGATATTCGTAAAATTGTTCCTGATAATTTTTTGCTGATTCCGGGAGTTGGAGCCCAGGGTGGCAGTTTGCAGGATGTAGCAAAATTTGGAATGAGCAAACAATGTGGTTTATTGGTTAACTCCTCACGAGGAATTATATATGCCGGTACCGGTGCAAATTTTGCTGAAAAAGCAAGAGAAGAAGCAATGATATTGCAAAAAGAAATGGAAGTTTTGTTGGAAAAATATTTAAATTAAATTTTTTAATGACCGAAGAATTCCTACACCATATTTGGAAATTCAGACTATTCAATCAGTTGGATTTGCAAACTACTTCAGGAGAAGCTATTGAAATAAGCAAAGTGGGCGATCATAACTTTGATGCCGGTCCTGATTTTTTTAATTCAAAAATAAAAGTTGGTAATACAGTGTGGGCAGGCAATGTGGAGATTCATATTAATGCCAGTGACTGGAAAAAGCATTTACATCAACACGATAAAGCATATGATAATGTTATATTGCATGCGGTGTATAATGCAGATGAACCTATTGCCAGATCTTCAGGAGAAGTAATTCCCACTATTGAATTGAAGAAAAGGATAGGGAAAAAAATCTTTCAAAAATATTTGGATTTTAAATCGAATACCGATTGGGTACCTTGTGAAAAACTGGTTGATACTGTTCCCAAACTTATTATTAACAGTACACTTGACAGGTTGTTGGTAGAACGACTTGAACGTAAATCAAATTCAATTACGGATAGTTTAAAACAAAATAATAATAATTGGGAAGAAACATGTTATCAACTTTTAGCTCGTAATTTTGGTTTTAAAACCAATGCCGAACCATTTGAATTGCTTGCAAAATCAGTATCTTCTATTTTATTAGCGAAACATAAAAGCAACTTGTTTCAAATCGAAGCTTTGCTTTTCGGACAAGCAGGTTTATTAAACGATTATCTGGAAGATAAGTATTTACAATTGTTACAGAATGAATATAGTTTTTTGAAACAGAAATTGAAGTTAAATCCTATTGATAAACACTTGTGGAAATTTTTGCGATTACGACCGGTTAATTTCCCAACAATTCGAATTGCGCAATTTGCAAATCTAATTTTTACTTCCTCACATTTGTTTTCAAAAATTATGGAGACTGAAAATCCTACTGCTTTAAAAGCATTAATGAATATAGGTGTTTCGGACTATTGGAAAACGCATTATGTTTTTGATAAAGTTTCAAAATCAAACTCAAAACGGGTAGGAGAGGAATCCATAAATAATATTATCATAAATACTATAGTTCCATTTTTATTTGTTTATGGAAGACAAAAAGGGGAGAAAAAGTATGAGGATAGAGCATTGTATTTTTTAGAGCAAATAGTGGGTGAAAATAATTCCACAATTAAAAAGTGGGACGAATTGA
>JAHEYA010000013.1:12510-14923 GCA_023251855.1 Bacteroidota bacterium | reverse complement strand
CGGGCATTTTGGTGGGGGCAATAGCGGTGGCAGAGGCGGAAGACGCGTTAATCGCGGTTCCAACCTTCGTGTAAAAGTAAAAATGACACTTGAAGAAGTAGCAAACGGAGTAGAAAAAAAGATCAAAGTAAATAAATATGTTGCTTGTAAACCTTGCAGAGGCAGCGGTGCTAAAGATGGCTCATCTTTTAATTCATGTTCTACATGCAGAGGAACCGGACAAGTTACCCGTGTTACCAATACTATACTTGGTGCAATGCAAACTACTTCTACCTGCCCTACTTGTGGTGGCGAAGGACAAAGCATCACTGATAAATGTACCGCTTGTCATGGTGATGGAATTGTGCATGCTGAAGATGTTATCAATATCAATATACCAGCCGGTGTTGCCGATGGAATGCAGCTTTCGGTAAGTGGAAAAGGTAATATGGGAGCACGTGGTGGTGTTGCTGGTGACCTCATCATTGTTATTGAAGAAATAGAACATGAATTTTTAAAACGTGATGGTCTGAATTTATTTTATGACCATTTTATCAGTTTTGTTGATGCTTCGATCGGCACGTATATTGAAGTTCCTACAATTGATGGTAAAGCAAAAATAAAAGTGGAACCCGGAACTCAAAGTGGTAAAGTACTTCGCCTCAAAGCAAAAGGATTACCTGATATCAATAGCTATTCGCGTGGTGATATTTTGGTGAACATCAATATTTGGACTCCACAACAATTAACAAAAGAAGAAAAAGCAATTTTAGAAAGTTTGCGTGATGCCGAAAATTTCAAACCTAACCCCAGCAAAAAAGACAGAGGTTTTTTTGAAAGAATGAAACAATATTTTGATTAAAAAAAATAGTCATTGGGCAGTAGGCATTGGTCATTAGGCAGGATGTAAAAAGTATCAATTAAATTAAAGAAAGTGAAACAGAATAAGCTTGAAGAATTGGTATTATATCAATTGTCAATGGAACTTGGTGAAAGCATTTGGGATATAGTGGTTAAATGGGATTTTTTGGCTAAGGATACTGTTGGGAAACAAATAATTCGTTCTTCTGATTCAATTGCCGCAAATATCGCAGAGGGGTATGGAAGGTTTCATTATAAAGAAAATAAACAGTTTTGTTATTATAGCAGAGGTTCTGTTCTTGAAACTAAAACATGGTTAAAAAAAGCAAATCAAAGAAAACTTATTACAGATGAGCAACATTCCTTATTTTTATTGAAGCTTGAAACTATCCATTTTAAACTTAATGCTTATATCAAATCTATCGGAAAAATAATCGCATCCGAAAATGCTGCAATCACTAATTCCCAATGACTAATGACCAATGCCTAATGACTAATGACCAATGACCAATAACCAATGAACAATGAACATTCTTTCCGCAAATAATATTGTAAAACGTTATGCAGGTCATACTGCATTAAATGATGTAACACTTGAAATACCAAGCCAAAGCATCTTTGGATTGCTTGGTCCAAATGGTGCAGGCAAAACTTCCCTGATACGTATCATCAATCAAATTACAGGTCCTGATAAAGGTGAAGTTTTTTTTGAAGGTGAAAAATTATCCCAAAAGCACATAGAACAAATTGGTTACTTGCCTGAAGAACGTGGCTTGTATAAAAAAATGGAGGTAGGAGAACAAGCCCTGTATCTGGCTCAACTAAAAGGAATGCCAAAACAGGAAGCCAAAAAAAAATTAAAAATTTGGTTTGAAAAATTTGAAATTGATGCCTGGTGGAATAAAAAAGTAGAAGAGCTTTCTAAAGGAATGCAACAAAAAGTCCAGTTCATTGTAACTGTACTTCACGAACCTAAATTATTGGTATTGGATGAGCCTTTCAGCGGTTTCGACCCCATCAATGCCAACCTCATAAAAAATGAAATTTTACAACTGAAAAAACAAGGTTCTACCATTTTATTTTCAACTCATAACATGAGTTCGGTAGAGGAACTGTGTGATAATATTGCACTTATTAATAAGTCTAAAAAAATTCTGGATGGTTCTGTAAAAAATATCCGCCAGCAATTCAAATCAAATACTTTTGAAATTGAATTTGTTGGTACCATGATGGGATTCACCAATGCTCTGTGGACATACGGAAAACTAATGGACCATACAACTGAAGGAGAAAATTGTAAAGCACTTGTTCAATTAATGGGTAATTCAGGACCAAATCAATTGTTACAAGCGATAATGCCTGTTGCTGAAATTCATTCATTCAAAGAAATTACACCAAGCATGAATGATATTTTTATCGCAAAAGTAAATAGTAAAGATAACTAATCAATGAACAAAATACTTCTCATAATAAAACGTGAATACTTAACAAGAGTTAAGAAAAAATCCTTCATCATTATGACCATACTTGGTCCGGTACTGATGGCAGGGCTAATGATTGTGCCCATTTGGAT
>JAHEYA010000013.1:0-12500 GCA_023251855.1 Bacteroidota bacterium | reverse complement strand
AAAGTTTTTTATTCAAAGGCTTAATTCCTGAAAAAGAATTTATTGATTTTGATTACCCTGATGTAACCTTTGTTCAGGCGCAAGAAAGTTTTTATGATTCTGATTACGATGCAATTTTATTTATTCCCGATAATATTTTATCAGGAGGCAAAGCTGTAAAAGTATTTTATAAAAAACAGCTCGGAATAGCTACTGAAGAATACGTTGGTTCTACCATAAGCAAAATGATGTATAATGTTATTCTGGCAAAAAACAAAGTAGATATGAACTCAATAAAAGATGCGGAAGAAAATTCAAAATTCCGCGTTATTACTGAGAAATTGGAAGCAACAGGTAAAAGTAAAAAAACAAATACCGGCCTCTTTATGGCTATTGGCATTGGTGGTGGCGTATTAATCTATATGTTTATTTTTCTTTATGGCGTGCAGGTAATGCGTGGTGTGATGGAGGAAAAAACCAGCCGTATTGTTGAAGTAATTCTTTCATCGGTAAAACCATTTCAACTGATGATGGGTAAAATTGTAGGTGTTGCATTGGTTGGTTTAACTCAATTTCTTTTATGGGTGATCTTAACTACAACGTTGTATAGTGTTGCAACAGTAACTCTTTTGAAAGATATTGACCTGAAACAAATTCAACAAAAAGAGCAAGTATTAAAAGTAGGTGCCGACCTGAAATATATGGATATGAAAAAAATTGATAAACCTAACGTAGTTACTGAGGTTTGGAATGATTTTAAATCAGTTGATATTTCAACCATTGCATTGTGTTTCCTGTTTTATTTTTTAGCAGGATATTTATTATACAGTGCACTGTTTGCTGCTGTTGGAGCAGCAGTAGATAATGAAGCCGATACACAACAATTTATGTTACCAATTACAATACCTTTAATTTTTTCATTTGTTATTGCTCAAACTGTAATTCAGGATCCCGAAAGTTCAATGGCATTTTGGTTTTCAATCATTCCGCTTACATCTCCGGTAGTGATGATGGTACGTTTACCTTTTGGTGTACCTCCTGCTGAATTAGCCTTATCAATGGGTATATTAGTGCTTGGTTTTATTTTTACAACCTGGCTTGCCGCTCGTATATACCGCACCGGCATTTTAATGTATGGTAAAAAAGTTACCTGGAAAGAGCTTGGCAAATGGCTTTTTTATAAATGAAAAGGAAGCCCACCCCAACCCTCCCTAAGGGAGGGAGAATCAACGCAAAAATCACAAAGCAGATTAGCGCCTTGCCAAACTCCTCCCCTTCGGGGAGGCTGGGAGGGGCTTCACGTATCGCGATCATTGATTTAGGAACCAACACATTTAATCTTCTTATTGCAGAAGTCAATTCTGATAAAACCTATCAACTTTTATTTCAAACTAAAATTGGAGTAAAGCTTGGCGAAGGTGGCATTAATAAAGGTTTTATAGCACCTCTTCCTTTTCAAAGAGGCATCGAAGCACTTAAAACTCATCAACAAACAATTAAAAAATATAATGTTGAAAAAATAGTTGCCTTTGCAACATCCGCTATCAGAGGTGCTTCAAACGGAATTGAATTTGTTACCAAAGCCAAAGAAGAACTCAATATTGATATACAAATTATTTCAGGCGACCGGGAAGCGGAATTAATATATTACGGAGTACGTAATGCCGTTAAAATGGCTCAGCAAACCTCTTTGATAATTGATATTGGCGGAGGAAGCACCGAATTTATTATTTCTAATCACAATCAAATAATTTGGAAACAAAGTTTTTTGTTGGGCATTGCCCGTTTGCTTGAACTCTTTAATCCCTCAGATCCCATCACTGATAAAGAGTTGAAAACAATTGCAGATTATCTTAATCAACAATTACAGCCACTTTTTGAAGCAGTAAAAAAATATCCGGTAACTGAATTGATCGGTGCTTCCGGTTCATTTGATTCAATTGCTGAAATGGTAGCATATAAATTTTATGCACCTGCTATTTTGGAAGGGAAAACTGAGTTCACATTCAATTTGGATGACTGTAGAATTATCCATCAAATGATTTTAAAATCAACCCTTTCAGAACGTTTACAGATGAAAGGGTTGGCACAAATGCGCGCAGATATGATTGTAATTTCTAGTATTTTGGTGCACTTTATAGTTGACTCCTTTGCAATTCCAAAAATGCGCTTATCAACTTACTCTTTAAAAGAAGGTGTTATGTGGGAGATTCTGAACTCATAAACTATAGTTCCTTGAAAACGCAAGACCTGTTAGGTTTTTAAAACCTGACAGGTCTGTTTTTACAATTGATCTTAGTTGGTAGAAAACTAATTCTATTGTGTCTCCACCACATGATAACTATACTGGTGGTCTGTTGTTAAAGGAAATGGCACTCCAAAATAATTGACTGAAAAACCGGTGGTAGTGGTGGTTACAAAAACTTTTGTAATATCAGTAGCAGCATCAGCATTTTTTGCAGTAAGCGTAACAATAGGAGCAACTGAATATGTTTTATTAAATGTAATGATTGCACCTACCCCGGTTGTACCATCTGGAGTAACCGATAAATTACCGGCAATGTCGGTAGCATTGGTCAAAGTAGCTACTGTTGCGGAAGGGCCAAATAATATTGTTGGTGCAGTGGTCTGCTGACTTTGTAAATGGCCGTTTTTAATCGCAAGTTTTGCGTTAGCAACAGGAACTGATGTTCCTATACCCACATTTCCAACACTATCAATACGCATACGTTCAACCAAATCGTTAATTCCACCATCCGAACGAGTTGAAAACGCTAAACTGGAACCTCTATTATTTGCCGATCCACCCGACAAAGCACCACGTATAAGAGCACTTCTAAAATCAACAGCTCCGGATTGAGAAGAAGCGGAAAAGGCAATATCGCCTATTGGCTGACCATCTGCATCCGAAAGATTAGCAAGCTCAAGCACCCCTTGTAAAATACTACCAGTAGTATTTTGAATAGTAAGTAAACCTCCTGCGTTGGTGTAGGTTTGACTGATCATTGGGCTTGTTGAACCAATACCAACATTACCTGCATTGTTTATCCTCAACCGCTCTGTTAAAACACCTGTAGCGGATGGAGCCGTCCAAAATGATAAATAAGCCGGTAATTTAGAAGGACCAATTGGAGATTCTGCGATGGCTTTAATAGCAGCACCTTTAGTATAACCACCAGTAGTTGCAAATCCTAAAAAGTTAATATTCCCCAACTCATCACCTGGGGAAACTACTGCTGGAGATGCTACTGATGTTCTGGCTTTACGTATATTCAGATCATAGCCATCCGCAGATGTATTTGCTTGTTCAAAAGTGGTAATGCCGGCAGCAGCAGTTGAACTTGCAACATGAAAGAGTGTTGGTGTTGTAGTGGTTGTATCACCTATCACCACATTACCTGAATTATAATTATAAATATCATTAACATTAGCAGTTGATTTTATCCAAACACTGTTAATGGTAGTACCTGTTATGGTGATTCCTGTTCCTCCGGTATAAGCTGTAGCAGAGTCTGCGCGCCAGGTTGGAACACCTGCTGCATTGGTTCTCCATACTTTATTTGCTTGTCCGAGAGCAGTAGTAACATAACCATCCGTGGTAGCAGAATTTGCGGTCATTGAAACCACCGGGTTTGGAGTACCTGGTGCAACAGATATTGGAGGAGTTCCGGTAACGCTGGTAACAGTTCCTACATTGGGGGGAAGCCATATTGGCGCACCACCACCTGTTGAGGTAAGTACTGTTGTGGCTACGCCTGGTATATTAATCTGCATTCCGTTACCATCACTCCAAACAACACCACCGGCCACTGCTGTGAGATTAGCATTGGTTCCACCATTTGCTAAGGGTAGAATAGCAGATGGCGTAGTAGTAATATTTTTGCTACCATCGGTAAATAAAAATGAAGAATTACTCATCCTTGGCAGATTTATTTGATTGTTAGCATTACCGATTGTTATAGTACCTGTTGTAGTTCCGGTACCAATATGGGTAAGAGCAGTTGTGGAAGACTCATTAATATTAATGGTTCCTGTACCCCCGCCTAAAGTCAAAGAAAAAGTTGATTGATTAACAACTGTATTTCTTATTAATGTACCATCTAAGCCCACATTTCCGCCAACCATTGAAAGGCCATTATTGGCTGTTACCCCACCGCTTATACTTGTCCAGGTAGGTGCTCCTGATCCTTGCGAAGTGAGCACCTGTCCCGCTGTTCCAAGAGCATTTGAAGCATGCTGTGTTCCGTTAGAATAGATAACAGTACCTGCGACTCCTAAAGTTCCAATATTTGTTCCTCCATTGGCAATTGGAAGTATTCCGGTAATTTTACTGGCATCAACGCTTGTAATATCAGCATTAACAATGGTACTGAAAGTTGGATCTGCTCCTGTATTTCCATGAAGTACAGTATTAGTAGCACCTACAGCAGTAGCAACAATTGCAGAAACGCCCTGACCAATTAAAACACCATGATTAGTAAGAGTTGCGGCACCGGTACCACCATTTGCAGTAGTTACAGGAGTTACTAATGAAATGGTACCACTTGTTGTAATTGGCCCACCTGTAAGTCCGGTACCCGTTGCAATAGAAGTTACAGAACCAGTGGTTGGAGTAGACCATATTGGCGTACCAGCACCTGCAGAAGTAAGCACCTGACCTGAAGTACCAACACCTGTTGAAGCATGTTGAGTTCCATTTGAATAGATAACAGCTCCGGGACCACCAATAGTTCCAATATTTGTTCCTCCCCTGGCAATTGGGAGAATACCTGTTACTTTAGTTGTAAGATTGATTGTATTGTTGGTTATGTTAGCATTTACAATTTGGCCCCATGCCGGATTTCCTCCACTGCTTGTTTGCCACACCATATCAGGGTTACCATTACCAGCAGCAACCACGCCTTTAAGTAAGGCTGTATTATCATCAACCGTAATCACATATGTGCCTCCACCATTAGGTGTAGATGTTCTAATTGGAACGTTTCCATTAACAATTGTTACTCCGGTATCGGGTGTTGTCCAGATCGGTGTTCCTGCTCCTGTAGATGTAAGTATTTTCCCGGATGCACCAACAGCTGTTGAAGCATGTTTTGCTCCATCTGAATAATAAACAGTACCTGCAGAAGCAGTAGTTCCAGTATTTGTACCACCATTGGCAATGGGTAAAATCCCACTAACATCAGCTAATAAATTCACAGCTGACCATGTTAGAGTTCCGGATTGATTACCATGCAAAACATTTGTTGTTGCAGTACCCTGATTTTGAAATAAAGGCCCGGCAAGAGTAGGTGTAATATAAGTTGGGGGGCTGGCTGTATTAGTATTATTACCTAAAACAGTTAATGGATTTGCATTGGAAAGGGTGAATGACAAAGCAGGAGTTGTTGTTGGAGTTGCTTCTGAAGTTGTAAATAAAGGTACTAAGTCACCTGCACTAAATGATGTAACGGTACCGGAATCAGCAGGTGAAGACCAAGTTGCTAAACCAACACCATCAGAGGTCAGCACTTTGCCCACTCCGGGACTTCCACCTGTAATTTTAACTTGTCCGCTCACTTCAAGTTTAGCACCCGGACTTGGAGTTGTTCCAATACCTAAATTACCGGTAGCATCCACGAGACGCATTCTTTCTCCAGTATTTGTTTTAAAAACGAGGTCTTGTGAATTATTAGTACCAATATAATCTCCGGAAACAGCTATGTTACCGCTAGTTGACCAATTATTAATAGAAGACTCTGATGTTTTGGAATATAAGGCATAAGGAACACTCATCAATTGTACTTTTCCCATCGAAACATAGTTACTACCACCTGTGGTTGATATTTCAACTTGCAAATATTTTTTTCCCGCATTCCAAGTTATCCCTTGAAAACTGGCAGTTTGAACGCTACCAATTATCAACGTAAATAATCCATACCTGTTTGTAGTTACACTGTTATGAATTTCAGTAAATGCTATGGTTGGAGCCCCGCTTACACTGTCAAAAATGGTAAATTTTACAGCAAGGTTGTTATAGTTAGCCATTGGTTTGCCCATCGTATCACGGGCAACCGCCTGATAATTTATTCCATAGGGTGGAACATTTATTTGAGCAAAAGACAATTGATTGAAAAGTACGATTGCAAATGTGCAAATCAGTACTGATAATTTTTTAAAAGCCTTCAATGATTTACCATTATGGGCTTTTTTAACCAAAGAAGAAAAAAATAGTTGTGTCATAAATTTATTTTCGCTGATGCTTGAAGAGAATTCTACGAAAAATTTAAACTCAAAAATAAACATTTTTTGGTAATAAATATAAAAAAAACAGCGGATTTACAGTTCTAAAAGATATTTAAAATAGAAGTAAAAATGGGGTTAATGGTTGCATGTATTTACGGGATCTTAAGTCCTATAACCAGAATATCATCAACCTGATCGAGTACTCCGCGCCATTCCTCAATAGTAGTATTGAGTATCTCCTTTTGTTTTGCAATAGGCTCTCTATGAATATCCATCAATAAAACACGGAAAGGGATGGCCATAAATTTTCTTCCATAAGGGCCACCAAACTGATCGGCATAACCATCTGAAAAAATATAGATAAAATCACCTTTTTGAAGTTGTAGCGTATGGTTAGTAAATTTCTTTTTTTCCTCTCCTAAAAATAAACCAATAGGGAATTTATCTGCTTTTGTTTGAATTACCTGACCATTGCGGATAATATACAAAGGGTTATATGCTCCGGCATATTGTAATTCAAGGGTTTTAAAGTCAATCGTACAGAATGAAATATCCATTCCGTCTTTTGCCTGTCCTTCTTCATGTTCATGACCATGATGCAATGTTTCACTCACACCTTCATTTAAAGCATCAAGTATAAGAGAAGGAGTAGTGAAATTGTTATTATTGACAACATGCTTTAAAATATTGTGACCAACGATGGACATAAACGCTCCTGGAACCCCGTGACCTGTACAGTCTACAGCGGCAAACATTGTTTTTTCATTTTTTTGTTCCACCCAATAGAAGTCGCCACTAACAATATCCTTAGGTTTATAAAGTACAAATGAATTGGGTAATACTTGTTTTAAAAAGCTATCAGGCGGTAAAATGGCTTCCTGAATACGTTTTGCGTACTTGATACTATCGGTAACATGTTTGTATAACACTTCCAACTCACCATTTTTTGCTTCGATCTCTTCTTTCTGATGTACAACTTGTTCAGTACGTTCAATTACTTTTACTTCGAGTACACGTTCATTCTCACGAAGATCTTCACGCATCTTTAAAAGCGCAGCGCTAAGAGTATCGTCTTTACTTAAAGGTCGGTAATCAGAATCAAAATTTCCGGAACCAACTTGTTTTGCAAATTGAGTTGTTCTATCCATTCCTTCCACCAGATCATTAAGAGCAATGGACATTTCGCCAATTTCATCATTTCTATCTTTGATACGATCAGGAGGTAAAATTCCTTTTCCCATCAACAGGAGTATTTTTTTAAGTTCCTGAATAGGTCCAACAATGGTTTTGATAGTAAATCCGGCAATTAAAGTACTTCCAAAAACCAATATGATACCGAGCCAGATAACCACTCGTGAGAGGAAATCAAAAGAACCCAACATTTCATCTGAATTCTTAGATGCATTTGAATTCTGTTTATCAATAAGTTTACTTAGCTTTTCTTTGATCTTATAAAATGGTTCATTCAGATCTTCGAAGGGAATCCTTGCTGGCCAATATATGCTCAAATCGTTATAAGCCTCAATAGAATTCAAGACAGACATTAGTTCATCCTGATAGATCTTGAACATTTTATCAATTGATTCAAGTATAGACTCAATACTTTCTCTTTCCTCAGGGCTCCATTTATGGGAATATTCCTTAAGCTCAATCTTCAGTTTCGGATAATCTTCGTTAATAAGCTGAGTGAGTTGTTTTTTTTCAGGGTCATCGGATTTAACGTTATAAAACCAAGATGTGATACCCAATTTTGAAAGGTTAAGTTGATTGTCTAACTCCTTTAATTTTGCAAGAGAAGGGTTAAAGATCTCAGTCACCTGCCTTGTTTTTTCCTGACTACCAACTACGGTTAATTTGGTAAATAAGAAAGAAATGAATGTTAAAAATACAATTACACCAAAGCCGAGTCCAATTTTTCTACCGATTGTAAATCTAAATTTCATATAATTCTAAATTCTAAACTCTAAATTTTAAACTCCAAATCCTGAAAGTGATTTTGAGTTTAAAATTTAGAGTTTATTAATTTGTTTTACTTCGGCTTTTTTATTTTCTCTAGCTTTTCTCTGAAGATACGTGATTTTTCTTCATCATTTAAACCAGTATAAATACCGGTTAATCCTTCAATGGCATCAGGACGTGCAGGATCAAGCTCATACGCTTTTTCCATAAATGGACGGGCTTCTCTCAACAATTTCACTTGATTGTCCAAAACACCGTCTAAGGTAACAATATCCAAATCCAATTCCTGTATTTTTATAAGATACACTGCTTGATTATAATATAATTTAGCCATTCCAATATTAGCAGAAATATTATCAGGCTCCACTGCTAATATTTTGAGAAATATATTTTTAGCGAGAGTAACGAACTTTGCACTTCCTCTGGAATCGGTTTCAATAATTGTGTTATAAACAGAAGCAAGTGCAACATTAAATTCAATCTCCTTTTGTAGAATAGCCTCAGGGGAAGGGTCAACAATTTTATAGAATTCTTTATACTTTTCAAAAAGTTCAATTGCAACCTTATAATCAACAGGATCAAGACTTTCAGCTGCATCATTAAATAAAGTACTTAACAGGAATTTAACTCCTTTAATATTATCTGTAAAAAGCTCTTTATTAACATCTAGAGAAAGGGACTTTTTAAATGAATTAAAGGCTTCTAATCGAATTGGAGATCGTTTGTTACTTCTTTCATTTTTAGTATACATTGCTTTGTAAATATAACCACGAAGCTGCCATGCTTGAGCATCATTTGATGTTTCAGGGTTAGCAATAGCAGCATCGATATTCGTTTTAGCATTTGCAAAGTCCTTTTTTTGATAGAACTCATCTGCAGCCACAATTGCACTCTGCTGTGCATTTGCAACTACCGCCACCAAAAGCAGTATTCCCAAAATGATTGTTCTATTTATATTTATTCTTTTCATTATTTAAAGTTTATACAATCCCTAAAAAAGAGATCAATTAACCGGCAATGCCATATCCACTAAAGTGGTAGCTATTTTCAATTTGTATTTTTCAATATTAGATTTATTTAATTCTATTTTTTGTTTATTTTCAACAACAACAAAATTGATACCTGCACCTTTCGTAGCTAATCCGGGTTTATCAGTAACTATCAACGTACTCTTTTTCTTCACTTTAGTTAAAACGTCCGTCAGCTGACCAGAATTGTCAGCGAGTATATAAATGATATTAAATTTATCAGCTTCTGCGACAGCAGCAATGTTTCGGATCTCAATAGTTTGGCTGCCTACTTTTTTGGTTAATGCCATTTCTGATAATTTATTGAGAAGCGCACTATTGGTACCAAGGAATCCGATAACAAAATGCCCTTCCTTGTAGGCATCCGGCCATTCGATGTACTTGGTGAAATTGTAAATGTATATAGCTTTGATCTTGGCTGCTGCCTCTTCTGACTGATCAGGCACAACCACGATAAATGAGGTAAAAAGGGTAAAAGAGAATAATATAAATAAAAATTTCTTCATTAGGCAAAAAGAGCCAGACAAATTACGAGCCAATTTTTTTGTTAAAATAGTGTGCAAATATACTTTTTTTTATCCAAAAACCACATTTTAAGTAATGAAATTATGCTAAAATTCACTTACACTCTTTCAATATTAGAAAAAATTTAAAAAAACACTTCAAAACATGCACTATGACTATTACCTGACTTTTATTACTAATAGAAATTTCTTGAGTGATTTATCTTGCACAAAGAATTTTCAGGTTGAAACATTATATGTTGATACATATAAATACAAAAATCAACCAAAATATTTCATGTAACTTCGCATTATCAGATATTTTCAGTTAAAGGTTTAGAGAAGTGTATAAAAATTGGGTAAAAAGATTATATCTTGAACAAAAATGGATTTTAAATTGACAAACCTTAAATTCGACAAACAAGATAAACGAGTACTAAGTGGTATCATTCTTTATTTTATGGCGCTGGTATTTATTGCCGTAAACACCAATGGCACTTGTGATGCCGGGGATAGTATCACCCACTTTTTGTTTTCAAAATATGCATTTAAACATCCTGAGAACTTTCTGAATCACTGGGCAAAACCACTTTTTGTATTGCTGAGTGCACCTTTTGCCCAGCTTGGATTTATTGGAATAAAATTATTCAACTGCATTATAGCTGCATTTTCTGCGTGGTTCAGTTTTAAAATCGCAAAAAAATTAAATTTTAGAAATGCCTGGCTTGCCGCATTGTTCCTTTGTTTTACACCGGGCTATTTTATTCATATTTTTTCCGGTTTAACCGAACCTTTATTTGGTTTGATGCTTCTTATGGGTATTTATTGGACATTGAACCAAACACGAATCAGGTTAGCGGTATGCATTATTTCTTTTTTACCTTTTGTACGTTCAGAAGGATTAATTATAATAGGAATATTTGCTTTCTATTTATTAATCAATAAACAATACAAGCATTTACCATGGCTTTTATTGGGACATGTAGTGTACAGCATTGCAGGTTCATTTTATTATCAGGATTTGTTATGGGTATTCACCAAAATTCCATATAGCGGATCCAGCGGAAAATATGGAAATGGTGCTCTCACTCATTTTATAATTCAGCTTAATTATATAATTGGTGTTCCTATATACATACTGTTAATACTGGGTTTTACAAGCAAACTATTTACCGGATTTATAAGAAAAAAAATCGAAACATTGTTCTTTACAAATACGGAAACTGTATTAATCTATGCTTTATTTCTTGCATTTATAGCTGCTCATACGCTCTTTTGGCATTTTGGTTTATTTGAATCCATGGGATTAAAAAGAGTTTTGATCTGTATAACTCCTTTAGCAGCAATAATTGCAGTAAATGGACTTAATTTTGTGACAGGTATTTTTAAGTCTAAAAACTATTTATATTATACTGTATCTATTGCATTTGTAGGTTTTGTAGTGTTATTTCCTTTTGTGCATAATCCGGCATCAGTAAACTGGAGTAAGGATATGTCATTATCAGCTGATGAAGTCTTAATTGCTAGGGCAAACGAATCTATTCAAACTAATTTTTCCGAGAAAAATATTTTTATGTATTATACACATCCATACTATAGTATGGTGGCAGATAGGGACCCCTATGATACCCTAATTAATGGTAATTTAAAAACTTTGGGGTCTGATAAACGTCCGGCACATTATTTAGTAATATGGGACAATTGGTTTTCGGTGGTTGAAAATGGAATTTCTCTCGAGCAGCTAAGAAAAGATACAAAATTAAAAGAACTTACAAATCTTCAAGAAGTTGATAAAGACAGGGAAATGCAAGTGGTAGTTTTTGAAGGAAGCAATTAAAGTTCCTAGTTCTAAGTTCTAAGTTTTAAAAAAATTAAATTCCTTGAATAGAAACTTCTTTAAAAGGATTACGGGGAATCCATTCACTGGGTTTAATCGCATCAATAAAAGGCTTAATTATATGGTTGGATAAAGGATTTCTGTGACGAATGTAACACGTTAATTGATAAGCTTCGGCACCAACTGTACTTTTAATTTCAGAAGCGGTACGACCAAGAAAAAGTTGTGGCAAATTGTTATCAATAGTTTCTTTTACATAATCGTAGAGCATGTTTTGATATAACTCCAATTCTTTATTTACCTCATAATTTAACCCGATAAAATGAGCCTCAATTGATTTCTCCAAAATAAATGAAGATTTAAAACCGACTAATTTTTCATTGTGATAGTATGCCACAAAGTTGAATTTATCTTTCAGATTTTTTTTCATTTCAACAAAATAATTTGCTGATAATGTAGCCATATTGAAAGTTGCTTTTAAGTGTACATTATTATACAACTGTTGAATTTCTACCTGGTTCTCTTTAATATCATTTGCAGAAAAAATTTTGCGTTGTAACTCTGTTCCTTTTTTAACAATACCTTTAGCCCGATTACGATATTTTTTGCTCATCGCATTTAAATATTCGTCAAACGATTTCCAATTGATTTGTACAATCATATTGGGTTCCACCAAAAAATCATGATACCTAAATTCTTTTAATTCTTCAGAAGCATTTTCAGTAGAAGTATAAAAATCCTTTACTAATATCGCTGCTATTTTACCGGTTGCTTCTTCCACTTTATTAATGTGCTGAATTACATCTGTAAGAGCATCAAATACCTGAGATATATCAATTTTCGGATTGCAGGCAAACCCATGTTCACCGCTAACAAAAGCATTTCCACAAATAAGCAAACGCATATTTGTTTTTTCTGCTCTTTTTATAAAGTGATTAGTTAAATAATTTTTAACACAACGAGTTATTGAAC
>JAHEYA010000179.1 GCA_023251855.1 Bacteroidota bacterium | reverse complement strand
TTGTAGGATTCTTTGTTTCAGGAATTACCTATATGTTGATGATTAAAAAAAGGTAATTTTACTAAAGGGTGTTACTGAAAATTCAACCACTAAGACACTTAGAACACTTAGAAACACTAAGAAGTTCTAAGTGAGACTTAGTGAACTTAGTGCCTTAGTGGTTAATTTTTTTAAAATGAACGAATCAATAAAACACAAAATAGAACAACTTTCTAAACAAATAGAGGAACACAATTTCAACTATTATGTAAATGCTGCACCTGTTATCAGTGATTTTGAATTTGATAAATTGCTCGAAGAACTGATTAAACTGGAAAACGAACATCCTGAATTTCTTCAACCTGATTCGCCATCTCAACGTGTTGGCGGGCAAATCACTAAAGAATTTTTAACAGTTAAGCATAAGTACCCAATGCTTTCTTTAGGGAATACATACTCTGAAGAGGATTTAACGGATTTTGATGAAAGAATAAAAAAAGTTCTTGTAACTGATTATGAATATGTTTGTGAACTAAAATATGATGGGGTTGCAATTGGAATTACCTATAAAAATGGAATTTTAGTACAGGCTGTAACCCGCGGTGATGGAGAGAAAGGAGATGATGTTACTACCAATGTAAAAACTATAAAAAGTATACCATTAAAACTTCGCGGAACTGATTTTCCAACTGAATTTGAAATTCGTGGTGAAATTTTTATGCCTCGTAAAGTATTTGATGAAATAAATAAAGATCGTGAAGAGATTGGCGAGCCTTTATTAGCAAATCCTCGCAATACAGCCGCAGGAACACTAAAAATGCAGGATTCAGCTGTTGTTGCAAAACGTAATCTTGATTGTTTTTTGTACGCTATCCTCGCTGATAATCTTCCACATCAGCATCATTATGAAAATTTAAAAGCTGCCAAAAACTGGGGTTTCAAAATTTCAGAACATTTACAAAAAGCTAATAACATCCAGAATGTATTCAAATACCTTGATAAATGGGACAAACAGCGTAATGACTTGGAGTTTGATATTGATGGTGTGGTTATAAAAATAAATTCATTCGAACAACAACGTATACTTGGATTCACAGCAAAATCACCACGTTGGGCGATAGCGTATAAATTTAAAACTCAACGTGTGAGTACCGTTTTAGAATCTATTGTCTATCAAGTAGGACGAACGGGTTCAATAACACCTGTTGCAAATTTAAAACCTGTATTACTTGCCGGTACCATGGTTAAACGGGCTTCCTTGCACAATGCTGACATTATCGAGAAATTAGATGTACGAGAAGGAGATACTGTATTTGTTGAAAAGGGGGGTGAAATTATTCCCAAAATTATTGGTGTTGATCAAAGTAAACGCGATATTTTTTCAGAAAAAACAATCTATATCACCCATTGCCCTGAGTGTGCAACTGAGCTTGTAAGAAGCGAAGCAGAAGCAAATCATTATTGTCCTAATGAATCCGCTTGTCCGCCACAGGTAAAAGGTAGAATGGAACATTTTGTAAGCAGAAGAGCGTTAGATATTGACAGTTTGGGTGCTGAGACCATTGCCCAGTTGTATGATGCGGGTTTGATAAAAAATTGTGCAGATATTTATAAGCTGAAAAAAGAAGATATTTTGAAAATAGACCGTATGGCTGAAAAGAGCGTAAATAATCTGCTTGCCGGTATTGAAGCATCAAAAAAAATTCCTTTTGAACGTGTTTTATATGGTATCGGTATACGTCATATTGGTGAAACTACTGCAAAAAAATTAGCCTATTATTTTAAGAACATTGATTCATTAAAAAATGCTACTTTAGAGTCTTTACTTGAAGTAGGCGATATTGGTGAAACAACAGCTAAAGCTATTTTGGCTTTTTTTGCTGATGCCGATAATACTGAAATAATTGAAAAATTAAAAGGTGCAGGATTACAATTTGCGCTCTCAGGAGAGCAAATGGTTAATTCCAGTGATAAGCTAAAAGGATTGTCATTTGTGGTTTCCGGGGTGTTTAATAAATTTTCGAGAGATGATCTCAAAAAAGCAATTGAACAAAATGGCGGGAAAAATGTTGGTTCTATTTCCAGTAAAACAAATTATGTGATTGCAGGTGATAACATGGGACCTGAAAAGCATAGGAAAGCTGAAAAATTAGGTGTTCCGATAATTACGGAAGATGATTTTATAAAAATGATATCAGAAAATGAGCCTGGAGTGCGGAGAACAGAGAGCGATGAAAAACTAATAAACCAAACTCCTAATTCTTAATTATAAAAATGAGTCTATTTCAAAAAATAAAACAAATCCTCTTAAACGGCTATCTGAAGCTGGAGCTGAAGGATCATCTGAGAGAACGTAAACCAAACCGTTTTGATTTTAGCCAAATAAAAACAGTGGGAATTTTATTTGATTCTACTAAAACAGAAGATTTTGAACTTGTAAAGAGGTATATTTTATATTTACGTGAACATCATAAAAGGGTGAAAGCGATTGGTTTCTTTACGAGTAAACAAATTCCGGAAATGGCTTATTCAAAGCTCGAATACGATTTTTTTTCCGGTAAAGAATTAAATTGGTTTGGAAAACCTTCTTCTATTTCTATACAAAACTTTATAGATGAAGAATACGATCTGTTGATCGATCTTAATGTTCATAATTTGTTTCCTCTAAAATATATTTCTGCGCTTTCAAAAGCTAGTTTTAAAGTTGGAAAATTATTTAAGAACGATGTTGAAATATTTGATCTGATGATTGATTCAGAGGATTCAAAAAGTTTAAAATATTTTCTGCGTCAAGTAGATACCTATGTTACCATGCTTAACAAAGTAGAACCGAATTTGAATTAATTTTAGAACTATGAACTTTATTTTATTTGACGATACCACCACCCGTAATAACCTGTTACCACTTACGTTTACTCGCACCATAGCGGATATTCGCATTGGTATTTTAACCATTTGTGAAAAATGGGAAAAAATGCTGGATGCAAAAACATCCTCAAAAACTCAGGATTATTTAAGTAAAAAATATCCTCTTGAATATGCTATTAATACTGATAATGTTTGGATAAATGGCTCGGTTTGTCCGGATAAAAAATTGGTTGAAGAAATAAAAAGTCTGAAACCAAATCAGGCCTTATTGTATTCAAATTGCGTATTGGCGGTAAATACAGGTAATCAAACAAATTTTAATAAAGAAATAATTGAAGGATTTACCAAATTTGAATCACAGGTAAACCCTATGCGCATAGAAAATACTTGGGATATCTTTTCAATGAATAGTGCAGCAATAGCAGCTGATTTTGAATTACTCACCTCTGGTCGTTTGTCCCTAGCGTTGAGCAATTCCAATAAAGTGATCGCACCTGAACATATTTTTGTAGAAGAAGGTGCTAAGGTAGAATGCTCCATTTTAAATGCTAGTACAGGCCCAATCTATATAGGTAAAGATGCTGAAATAATGGAAGGCGCTATCATCCGCGGACCATTTGCTTTGTGCGAACATTCAACATTAAAAATGGGTGCTAAAATTTATGGACCAACTACAATTGGGCCGCACAGCAAAGTAGGAGGAGAGATAAATAATTCTGTGATATTTGGTTATTCAAATAAAGCACACGATGGTTTTTTAGGTAACTCTGTACTTGGCGAATGGTGCAACATTGGAGCGGATAGCAACAATTCTAATCTGAAAAATAATTATTCGGAAGTGAAAGTATGGAATTATGAAAAAGAACAATTCGTAAATACAGGATTAACATTCTGTGGACTCATCATGGGCGATCACTCCAAATGTGGCATCAATACTATGTTTAATACAGGTACTGTTGTTGGTGTAAATGCAAATATTTTTGGTTCCGGATTTCCTGATAAATTTATTCCTTCATTCTCCTGGGGTGCCACCTCCGATATATCTGTATTTAAACTAAAAGAAGCTATTGATGTTGCTACGCGTGTGTTTGAACGTAGAGGCTTAAAATTTAATGAAATAGAAAAGGAAATTTTAACTCATATTTTTGAGCTTACCTCAAACTAAATTTATAATCTTTAATTAGTGCCAAATTGTCCCTTTTCTCTCTGTGGCATAACGATTGAAACCTATTTACCACAATTTTAATTTTAAACTTCAAAAAGTATTGAAATATGACTGATAATTTTGATTTAAACCTATTCGCACCAATGCTCTCAGGGAATGTTGCTGATGAAGATACAGAGTTTATCCCCTTACTTTCTTCCGAAGATGAGGACCAGATGAACTCTGAAAAAGTACCGGATGAACTGTCAATTTTACCTCTTAAAAATACCGTTTTGTTTCCTGGCGTTGTTATTCCAATAACTGTTGGCAGAGATAAATCTATAAACCTGATCAAAGATGCCTATAAAGGGGATAAAATCATTGGTGTTGTTGCTCAAAAAAATGACAGTGTTGAAGATCCAAGCTTTGAAGATCTCAATAAAATTGGCACTGTTGCACAGATTATTAAAATGCTGCGCATGCCGGATGGCAATACAACTGTTATCATTCAAGGGAAAAGACGTTTTGAATTAAAAGAGGTCCGACAAACGGATCCGTATATTAGAGCTGCTATTACTGCATTTACAGAGTCTGCGCCATTAAAAGAAGATCAGGAGTTTCTTGCTTTGACCTCTTCATTAAAAGATCTGGCGATGCAGATTGTAAAGGTGAGTCCGCACATACCTAGTGAAGCGGGTTTTGCACTTACAAATATCGAAAGTCCTTCATTCCTGATAAACTTTATTTCTTCCAATATGAATGCTTCAGTTGAAGAAAAGCAAAAAATGCTCGAAGTGAAGGATCTGAAGGACCGTGCTACATTGGTGCTGTCGAACCTTACCAAAGAATTGCAAATGCTGGAGTTGAAAAATCAGATACAATCCAAAGTAAAAGTTGATCTGGATAAACAACAACGTGATTATTTTTTGCACCAGCAAATGAAAACCATACAAGAAGAATTGGGTGAAAATAATTTTACTCAAGACATTCAGGGGATGAAAGATCGTTCAAAAACTAAGAAATGGTCGAAAGAAGTTGCTGCATCATTTGAAAAATCAATTGGCAAATTGGAACGTATGAATCCCAATGCTGCAGAATATTCTATTCAAACAAATTACCTGGAAGTATTACTGGATCTGCCTTGGGACGAATCTTCAAATGATAATTTTGATCTCAAACATGCTGAAAAAGTATTGAATAAAGATCATTTTGGGATGGATAAAGTAAAAGAACGTATCATTGAACACCTTGCTGTACTTAAGTTAAAAGGCAATATGAAATCGCCAATTATCTGTTTGTATGGCCCTCCTGGTGTTGGTAAAACATCATTAGGTAAAAGTATTGCAGAAGCATTGGGTCGTAAATATACACGGATGAGTTTAGGCGGTTTGCGTGATGAGGCTGAGATTCGTGGTCACCGAAAAACCTATATTGGCGCAATGCCCGGACGCATTTTGCAAAATATTAAAAAAGCAGGTACTTCCAATCCGGTTTTTATTTTAGATGAGATTGATAAAGTGGGCCATGAGTTTCATGGCGACCCATCATCCGCACTATTAGAGGTGTTGGATCCTGAACAAAATAATACATTTTATGATAATTATGTAGAAATGGATTATGACCTTTCCAATGTAATGTTCATTGCTACTGCAAATTCATTGAGCACTATTCAGCCCGCTTTGCGCGATAGGATGGAGGTTATAGAAATTTCAGGTTATACCATTGAAGAAAAAATAGAGATCGCAAA
>JAHEYA010000178.1 GCA_023251855.1 Bacteroidota bacterium | reverse complement strand
TTTTTTCCATTTTCATAAAACCATGTCCATTGACCCTCATCTTTTCCATTCACATGTTGTCCGTCAATTCTAGGCTGACCATTGCCATAACTAATAGTATCGGAGCTGTACTTATACTGAACAAATATGTAGGTTAGCCCGATGCATAAAACAATGATTCGATGATATTTTAATTTACTTTTTAATTCTGAACGGTCTGCCATAGCAATATTCTATTCTATATGGTATCATACATTTTTAGATCTTTTGTTTTTTCCATTTCCAAAACGTAAATCCGTTGCGGATTTATTACATGAACATCAATCCCAAAATTTATAATTTTTTTATCTTGTAACTCCTTCAAATTATTGTGGTGTGAGTCATTATAGGTAAATACAAAAAAATACTTTCACCAAAATAATTCAGCAATTTTGTAATCACAGCAACATTTGAATCATTAAATTTTTTATCAGGTTCATTGCGCTTTTCAAATGAAAGTCCATATTCCTTCTCAAATATTTCATAGAGCATATTATGGGCTTTGAAAAAATCATCCAGTGATGAAATTTCCCAAATTTCCATTTTATCATACATCTTGTATTTATCTTTAAAATCTGTAATTACCATAATTTAAATTTTAGAAATTTATTTTTACTGACTTAATGAATTAGCCTAAAGTAGTAACAAACAGCATAATTAAGTTTCACTAATAATGTTGTGCGCCTTCAATTATTCTGAAAATGTGAAGAATAAAAGGAAACAGTGCATCCATTGTTTCCTTGGCTCCTTTAGTGGAACCGGGCAATGCCAAAACAAGGGTATTACCTTTCATTCCGGCAACACCGCGTGATAACATGGAGAAGGGTGTACGATCCTGTCCGTAGCTTCTTGCAGCTTCCATGATACCGGGTATTTCTTTATCTATCAATGGGCGAATAGCCTCAGGAGTAACATCTCTAGGAGAAAGACCTGTGCCTCCGGTCAATATAATAATATCATTTTTCTCTGAATAAAGTTTATTCACTTTATCTTGTATAACGCCTGATTCATCCGGTATAATTGAATAGTCGGATATCCTAACTTTGCAACTTTCTAATTTTTTTATAATTGCTTTTCCTGCTTTATCTTCTTTTTTTCCTGCTGAAATACTATCGGAACAAACAATAACAGCAGCTTTCAGATCTTTCCTGAACTTATCAGTAAAATCAGATTTCCCTCCTTTTTTTTCCAATAGTTTAATAGAAGATAACTCAATTCCTTTATCAATAGGTTTAAGCATATCATACATAGTAAGTGCAACAACTGAAACACCGTGCATAGCCTCTACTTCAACACCTGTTTTATAAATAGTATGTACTTCCATTTGAATATGCACCTCCATATCTTTGATTTCATAACGTACAGCAGTAAACTCTATTGGTAAAGGATGACAATCAGGAATCATATCGCTTGTGCGTTTAACAGCAAACAAACCCGCTGTTTTTGCCATTTCAAAGACATCTCCTTTGGGAACACTTTTGTTTTTTATAGCATCAATTGTTTCTTGTTTACTCACCTTGAGTATTGCTTGTGCAACTGCTTCTCTGAGGCTATTTGATTTGAATGTTATATCTATCATAATTTTTATAAAATTTATTTTGTATTTTCTTTCCAGACATAAGTTTCGTCAGTAAAAATTTCTCTCCCAAAAACCGGCACATTCATTTTTATTTCTTCAACTATCCATCTACAGGCATCAAATGCGGCCTTGCGATGCACCGAAGAAACAAATACAAATAAACAAATCTCACCAATTTTTACTCTTCCCAAACTGTGATAAATATGTAGACAAGTAAGATCAAATTTATTAAAAGCATCTTCGCGAATTTCATAAAATTTTTTCTCAGCCATTTCTTCATAAGATGAATAATCAATGGTCTGCACTGTTTTTCCATCAATTACATCATTACGTACTTGACCAAGGAAGATATCATGAGCACCTATATTTGTTTTTTTGCTATGCTTGTTTATTGCATCAGCAATAAATACAGGGCTTATAGGACCATGAATAAATACATCGTGTTTTTTATTCTCTTTCATATTACTTGTTTTGAAATTCTTTTAAATATTTTAAAACCCCACCTTCAAGGTTATACAGATTTTTAAATTCTGATTTTTTTTGTAATAAAGTGATTGCTTGTTTGCTTCTTGTTCCACCTCTACAAAAAACTATTACTTTTTTTTCTTTGGAAATTTTATGGACCTGCGCATCAATTTCAGAAAGCGGAATTTGCAAATCTGAAAGTGAGGTAACTTCCGGCAATTCGCCAAGTTCCCTGACATCAAGTATCTGCAAGTTTTCTTTTTTATCTAAAAGAGAAATTAATTCACCAGCTGTTATACTTTTGATATCATCGCTTTGATTTGGGCTACCACAAAAATAAGCATAGTCCATTTTCAAAAATTCTTCAGTACAGGCAGGAATATTTTTATAGGACCCTTTATCATAATGCACATCAATTGTTGTAAAGTGCATGGTGAGTGCATTGATCACAAGTAATTTTCCTGACAAAGGTTCACCAATACCTGTGATAAGTTTGATTGCCTCATTTGCCTGCAAAGTACCAATAATACCGGGCAGTACTCCAAGAACACCAATCTCGGAACAATTAGGTGAAAATTCCGGAGCGGGAGGTTCAGGAAAAACACAACGATAATTAGGGGGATTAATTCCGTTTTTATTTCCAAAATTAAAAACAGAAACTTGTCCTTCAAAACGATAAATAGCCCCATATACCAAGGGTTTGTTCAGAAGCACACAAGCATCATTAATCAAATAACGGGTTGCAAAATTATCCGTTCCATCAATAATAATATCAAAGTTTTTTATAATATCAAGTGCATTTTGATTATTGAGTTGCAGATTATGTATTGTAAACTTTACAAATGGGTTTTGCTTAAAAAGCTTGTCGGCTGCAACATTTGCTTTAGGTTTACCGACATCTTCAACTGCAAATAATATTTGCCGCTGCAAGTTTGATTCATCCACGGTATCAAAATCAACAATACCAATTTCACCAACTCCAACAGCTGTAAGGTAAAGCAAAACAGGACAACCCAAACCACCAGCACCAATTACAAGTACTTTTGCTTTCTTCAATTTTTCCTGCCCTTCAGTTCCTATCTCAGGAAGCAACAGATGCCGGCTATAGCGCGATATTTCTTCTTTACTTAACATATTATCCTCCGGCAAATGGTGGTAAAAATGCAACTTCACTAACTGATTTCAGCTGCTGATTTTGTTTTAAAAGTTTTTGATCAACAGCAATCTGAAATTTACAACTCTTAAGTTTTGGAAACTCATTCAACATCCTTTTTACTAATGAATCTGTATCCTCAATGCCATCCACTTCTACGATCTCCTTTCCCGTAATTTCAGCCAGCTGTCCGAAAAACTTTAATTGTATTTTCATTTTATTTTAGCATTTGTATGGTAAGATCCTGCGGTGTATTTATATTAACAAAATTTTGTTCAACGCCATTAGTTGACGAAATACCTAATTGCTGAGTAGCAAACAGAGTCAAAACTTCATGCATTTTCCATATTTTATTTTCAAGTAATTTTTTGAATCGAGAAGCACATTTTTTTGAATAAGTGCCACAAAGTGGTTCCTGTTTTCCATCGTGCATTGGAATAGTAATTTCATATTCACCCGATTGGGCAACAATGTAATTTATCATTTGTGTAGTAATAAAAGGAATGTCGCAACTCAAAACAATATTTTTTTCGGTGTTGCTATTTACAAGCCCTGTATAAATACCTCCTAATGGTCCGCTATCCTTGATAATATCCCGATACACCGGATATCCAAAATTATTGTAATGATTATTATTTGCAATTATTAAAATTTTATCAACAACAGGAGCCAAAGCATCTAATACATGTTGTACAATCCTTTTTCCGTTCAAATCAATTATCCCTTTATCTGTTCCCATTCTAGAACTCTTCCCACCTGCCAAAACAATACCAGTAATACTATCTTTAATCATTTGCTGACCACTGTTAAAAGTTTTACACTTGCTATTACCAGCACCATGGCAAGTAATGCTTTTAATGTTTTATGGCTGAATTGTTTTCTTCCAAAATATGCACCTGCCATACCACCTGTAATAGCAACCAGAAGCATAATATATACATTGTTATCAATCATAATTCCTTTTGAAAATAAGCCGGCTAATCCTGAAATAGAATTAACAAAGATAAACAGGGATGATACAGCTGCAGTTTGTTTCATGTTGCCCCAATGGAATAATAGTATAATAGGGCTTAAAATTATTCCACCACCAATTCCTATCATTCCGGAAAGCAACCCAATTATTGCCCCGATAATAAGTGCCCAAAACCATTTTAAATTTTCTGTTCTATCACTCTCTTTACCCATAATACCAAATAAACGAAGTATTGGGAAGATTAGAAGTATTCCAAGTATTTTTTTGTAAATCAATGCATCTAAAGTAATGTAAGCCCCGATGAAAGATGTCGGAATAGAAGTAATAACAAAAGGTAAAAATAGTTTCCATTTAAAATAACCACCTTTGTAATACTGATAAAATGAAATAATTGAAACAAAAATATTGAGAACTAGCGCAGAAGATTGCATTACAGAAGGATTAAAACTAAACAATGTCATTAATCCAAGGTAGCCGCTAGCACCACCATGTCCCACTGAAGCATAGAGAAAAGCTACTATAAAAAGTAGCGGAATAAATAACCAAATAAGATTTTGCTCAGGCATTTATCGTAATATATTTTTGAAAATAACGATCCTCAAAAAAAACTCTCTCCAAAGGCAACTATTTTCACAGTTTTATTCTTTTGCTTTCTTCTTCATTAAACTTATGAAATCTTTTTTGAAGATCTCTGAATAATATAATTGCCTTTTCTCCTTCTTTAGTAATTTTTGTTCCTCCGCCTCCAACTCCTCCGGAGGTGGCTTCTACAAGCGGACTTTTGGCTTGTTTATTCATAGAGTCAATTAATTCCCAAGCATGCCGATAAGACATTTTCATTGATTTTGCAGCAACAGTAATTGAACCCAATTCTTTGATTTTTTCAAGAAGCATAACCCTTCCTGTCCCAATAAAAGCACCTCGATCTCCTTCTATCCAAACGCTTCCTTTTATTTTATACATTTTAATTGCATTGTTTATGGAAACAAAAGTGGATAAAAAATCAATAATAAAAAATGATATTTATCATAATTCGCATGTTTTAAAAGTAGGGAAGTATATGCACTTCTACTAAGTCGCCTGATTTAACACCTTCGCATTCTTCGGGCAGGTAAATAAGAGAATCGGCAATTGCAAAAGAGCTTAAAATATAGGATTCCTGACCTTCCAAGGGAGTAACACTGTTTTCTGCCATCTTTCCCTTCAGAAAAAAGGAAAGTCCTTTCTTTTTGGTGTAATCCTTCGAGATCGGTAAAAAGTCTTTTTTCAGAAACACATCCTTTCTCCCTTGCATCAATTTTATGGCAGTATAAACATATTCATAAAAACAACTTAAAACAGCAGCAGGATTTCCCGGTAATCCAAAAATCAGTGAATTTTTATATTTTCCAAAAAACAAAGGTTTGCCAGGTTTTTGTTTTATTTTATAAAAAATATTTTTTACTCCAAGCTTTTTTAATGAAGTTCCTACAAAATCATAATCTCCCACAGAAATTCCTCCTGTGACCAGCACCATATCAGAATTTGCAATTGCTTTTTTAATGGTAGCAAAAACAAGCTTT
>JAHEYA010000177.1 GCA_023251855.1 Bacteroidota bacterium | reverse complement strand
GCAAAAAGTAATGGGAGTAATCGCTGCTGCTTTAATGGTATTTATGAAACAACTAAAAGAAAAAGGACAGGCTATTCCAGGTTGGGCCGACATTGCTCAGAAAATGGATCCTATAACACACAAAATGACAATTGACGGCAGTCATTTTCCGGTATGGATACCTATTGCATGTTATACTGCCATTGGATGTGGTACAATGATGGGCGGCTGGAGAATTGTGAAAACAATGGGTACTAAAATTACAAAAATAACTCCTATTGAAGGCGTAAGCGCTGATACAGCGGGAGCCATTACGCTTTTTGTGACTGAAAAACTTGGAATTCCGGTTAGTACCACTCACACTATTACCGGTTCTATAATTGGTGTTGGAGTAGCTAAACGTATATCAGCTGTAAAATGGGGAATTACTTATAGTTTACTTTGGGCCTGGATATTAACTATTCCTATCAGCGCACTATTAGGAGCCTTATTATTCTGGCTGTTTGATTCAATGGGATTTAGATAAAATTTACCGGTAAAAAAACCTTCACATATAGAAACCTCTTAAAACTGTTCACGCAGAGTTCGCAAAGGGGTTCGCAAAGTTTTTTTCTCTGCGTTTTATTTCTTTGCGATTCTTTGCGTGAAACATTTTTCGAGTTTTGAGTGGCGCACATATATTAAATAAACGCCATCTGCCTTCATTCAACAGTAACTGATTTAGCCAGGTTGCGTGGTTGATCAACATTACATCCACGCATTACAGCAACATGATAAGACAGTAATTGTAATGGAATTACAGAAATTAAGGGCACCAATATTTCATCTGTTTCAGGAATTTCAATGGTATAATCTGCCATTTTTTTAACCTCCTTATCACCTTCTGTTACAATTGCAATAATTTTTCCTTTACGTGCTTTCACCTCCTGAATGTTGCTTACCACTTTTTCATACGATGCTCCTTTGGTTGCAATAACAAATACCGGCATTTCTTCATCTATCAATGCAATCGGACCATGTTTCATTTCTGCAGCAGGATAACCTTCGGCATGTATGTATGAAATTTCTTTGAGCTTTAAAGCACCTTCCAGTGCAACCGGGAAATTATATCCACGGCCTAAATACAATGCGTTGGTAGAGTTTTTATAGATCTCGGAAATATATTTTACTTTATCATTGGTTTTTAAAACCTGTTCAATTTTTTTAGGGATAGCTTCTAATTCATTCAACAATTGATGAAAACGGGACGATGAAATTGTTCCTTTTAATTGAGCTATACGAAGTGCCATAAGCGTGAGTACAGTCAATTGTGCCGTAAATGCTTTGGTGGATGCAACTCCTATTTCTGGACCTGCATGTGTATAAGAGCCTGCATGTGTAGCACGCGCTATAGATGAACCAACAACATTGCAGATACCAATAATGGTGGCCCCTTTTGATTTCGCAAGCTCAATAGCAGCGAGCGTATCAGCTGTTTCACCTGATTGCGAAATTGCCATTACAACATCATTTTCATAAATTATTGGGTTCCGATAACGAAATTCAGATGCGTATTCAACCTCTACCGGAATTCGGGTCAGGTCTTCAAATAAATACTCAGCCACTAAAGCAGCATGCCAGGAGGTACCACATGCAATAAAAATAATCCGTTTTGCATTTAAAAATTTTTGTTCGTACTCTGTTATGCCACCGAGGTTTACAATACCTTTCTCGGAACTAAGTCTACCACGCATACTATCTTTTACGGAACGTGGTTGTTCGTAGATCTCTTTCAGCATAAAGTGGTTGTAGCCCCCTTTTTCCAATGCTTCCAACTTAAGTTCAAGCTCTTGTATATAGGGTGTTTTAACTTTATTTTTTATTGTTTTTATTTTCAGCTCTTTCCCACGTTCAATAAATGCAATCTCTTCATCTTCCAGATATACCACATTTTTTGTATACTCAACTATTGGTGTGGCATCCGAAGCAATAAAAAACTCATTGGTGCCAATACCAATAACCATAGGACTTCCTTTTTTTGCAGCGATCAATTCATTTGGATTATCTTTTGATAAAATTACGATTGCATACGCTCCAACTACCTGGTTCAATGCAAGACGGACAGCTTCTCCCACACGTAAATTTTCTTTTTGTTGTATATCCTCAACTAAATGAATAAGCACTTCCGTATCGGTATCACTTAAAAAAACATGTCCTCTTTTTTGTAATTCTTCTTTTAAAGGGGCATAATTTTCAATGATACCGTTGTGTATCATCACTAAATTTTTTGAACCGGAATAATGGGGGTGTGCATTCACATCATTTGGTACACCATGTGTTGCCCAACGGGTATGACCGATACCAATAGTTCCATTTTTATTTTTGTCGGAAATAAAATTTGCCAGTTCTGCAACTTTGCCTTTGCATTTATACACATTCAGATTTTTTTCAGACAATGGGGAACTGTCATCTATCAAAGCAACCCCGGCACTATCGTACCCTCTGTATTCCAGCCGTTGTAACCCCTTTATAAGAATTGGGTAGGCCTCTTTATTTCCTATGTATGCAACTATTCCGCACATTTTTTTTAGTTGTTGGTTATTAGTTATTAGTTGTTAGTTGTTAGTTGTTAGTTGTTGACTATTGGTTATTGGTTGCTTCTACAAACAACCAACAACTAACAACTGGTAGTATTTAATGTAACTTCGTACAAATCATATTTAATTTCATTTGATAGCTTGTACCTCCACCTCCGCCTCCAATCACTACCCTGTTTGCATTTAAAGCCCCATTGGATGCAAGTAAACTCAAGCCATTGTTTTTTCTTTTGCCAGTTAGTACTTGTTGAATATATCGTGCAATGTTAAACCGATATTCATGGGTTGTTGAGTTATAAATACCACCAAAATAATTTGTTCCTTCAGCATAGTCGGGTAAAACATAATTTGTTCCATCATCGTTTATACCAAATAAAATTAATTGTGTTGGCGCAGCAAACGTATCTAACTGATAAGTAGCGGCCATATCTACTTTAATGACTAATTCGGCCTTATTAACGGCAATTTCACCTGATTTTACCCAATTCATTATATACGGTAATTCGATTTTAGTTTTAAGTCCGGCCATGGATTGAATAAAAACCACATCATTTTGAACCGGAGGGTTTACACCTAACTGTGCTGCTAAACCGGCATCAACTGCAGAATAATCGTGACTAAAGTGTGAAAAGCGCCCAACACTTCCTAAGCCAAGACTATATTTTTTTGGATTAAATTGTAAAGAATCTATCGAGTTGCTATGGTAAAATAAGGTTAGTTTTGATTGGGCATCTGCCAGCTTAAAATGCAAAATATTACCCTCTCCATTTACTAAACCGGTTGTATTCTCGGTTGTGATGTATAAGCCTTTTACTATAGTTTGGAAAACTGAATTGCTTGCCAAATTACCCGGATTATCAAGCATTGATTGTCCGAAGTTTTTATCAAGAGGTATCCTCAATTGAGGTTTCAACATTAAATTATCGATGCTAATACTATCGGTGGGCCGGGGAATAAATTTATGATTAGTTGCAATATCCTCAGAATAAATAGTAAGTGTGTTATTAGAGTAATGATTAGTTGCAATATTTATATCTTCTGATAAAAAATGCACATTCACTCGTTGTTCAGCCCGTTTTTTTTTTCCGTAATAAGCAGGGTCATAAACTAATGATAATATAACTGAATCAATTAATGGGCTTGCTCCAAATAAAGGTGCAAGGGTGGTGAGCCCTAACTGGGTATATACTGATGCAGTTGCTTCTCCAAATACAGGGTCTTGGTATTTACCCAATAATGCTTCTGCTGTAAAAATAAGTGCCTGATCAGTGCGTAATGAATCTGCTTTTACAGTTTTTGTGAATAAAGTGGTAGTATCTATGTAGGCCACATTTAGCAAATCGTTAACCGGCTGCACGTTCAAACCGATTACACTTGATTCATTGCAAGATGATAAACAAACTGAAATTCCAGCTAACACTATTAAAAAAAAATTTGCCCCTTCCCGATAAATAGTACGAAGGGGCAAATTTTTCGATTTTCTTTTTTTGTACACAATCATCAAAATAATTAATCCACCAATTCAGCTACTTCTTCAAGTACATCATCATAAAATTCTGAGTAAGCACCAATGTATTCATCGCCTGCTATATAATCAAGTACTGGTTTGCCTGATTTTTTGATGTATTTTTCCAATTCTGAATTAATTTTCGGACTAGCTTTTATAATACCATCGGCTAAATCAATAGCCAGTTTGCTAATGTTTACAAAGGAAGGATTTTTATAAAGCTCCACATCTCCTTTTTCGATTCCGTCAAAAAGTACTTTTTTCGCAAAATCTTTGTGTAAAGTCCCCGCAAATTCATCGTCATAAACAGAGTAAACGATTTTAGTATCAGCAAACAGCGGGTTATCTTTAAATGCTTTTTTTAAGTATAATGCAGTTAAACTCGTCATCCAACCATGTAAATGAACAACATCAGGAGACCAGCCTAGTTTGTTAACAGTTTCAATAACTCCGCGACAAAAGAAAATGGCACGTTCATCATTGTCATCAAAATGTACTCCTTTTTTATCTGTCAATACATGCTTACGTTCAAAATACTCCTGATTATCAATAAAATACACCTGCATTCGAGCTGATTGAATAGATGCTACTTTAATAATCAATTGATGGTCCGAATTATCAATGATCAGATTCATACCCGACAAACGAATTACTTCATGCAATTGGTTACGTCTTTCATTAATGCATCCATACTTGGGCATAAATGTTCTAATTTCTTTACCTCTTTCTTGTATTCCTTGTGGCAACTTGCGTCCAATAATCCCCATCGGGGTTTCATCCAAATAGGGAGTAACTTCCTGCGATACAAATAAAACTCTTGCTTTCTTCTTCATGTGGTTGAATTAAGGTTAGATTGTTAAAAAAGTACACAAAAGTAATGAAAATTTTCCGGTATTTCAAAGTATTAATATTAGATTTGTCGTTTTTGCACCAAAACCATACTAAAAACGTTAATTTTGCTGGTATTTAACAATTATTGGCTTCAATGATTATTTTTAATTTAACAGCTCAACTAAAAACTCATTTGGATGGTTTACGGACCAGCCAAAAAGTTATTGGCTTTGTACCCACTATGGGAGCCTTACACAAGGGCCATATTTCATTGATAGAAGCAGCCAAAGTTCGATGCGATGTTGTGGTATGCAGCATCTTTGTTAATCCTACCCAATTTAACGATTTAAATGACCTGAAACATTACCCAAGAACGCTTGAAGCTGATTGTAAATTGCTTGAGGTGGCTGGTTGTGATATTGTTTTTGCCCCTGAAATTAATGAAATGTATACGCATAAAGAACTGGAACTGAAAAAACAAGGAATTGAAGATAAAAGTTGGATGGATGGCAAAAACGTAGATTTTGGTTTGTTGGCCAACGTAATGGAGGGAGCGTTTCGACCGGGACATTTTAATGGAGTGGCGCAAGTTGTAAGCAAATTATTCAAAATTGTGAAGCCGGATAAAGCTTATTTTGGTGAAAAAGATTTTCAACAATTAGCAATAATAAGGAGTATGGTAAAACAACTAAACATGCCTGTTGAAATAGTTTCCTGTCCGATAATAAGAGAACCCAATGGGTTGGCAATGAGTTCGCGAAATGAAAGACTTAGTACTGGAGAACGAACTGATGCAAGCCTGATATCAAAAACCCTTAAAGAGGCGAAAAATTTACAATCAACAAAAACAATTGCAGAACTTA
>JAHEYA010000012.1 GCA_023251855.1 Bacteroidota bacterium | reverse complement strand
CATTGGAGACATTATCAAACAAAAGGATATTTCAACCGAGAATGCTGAAAGCATCATTACCGACAGGTGGTTTGTAAAGAAAGGTGACTTTGCTTTTATGAAAGTAAAATTGAAAAATAACTCATCCACTGAGGTTTGGGAAACCGAGTTTGAATTGCCTGAATAAAAAAATTGGCTTCATATATCTAAAAATGCAAATATCTGATTTGAAATTCATTCATTGAAGGTTTGTGTGCTGAATAGTTTACTTTTACTGATTAAAATCATTTATTAGTTGAGTTTTCGTTTTTTACTTCCACTTCATCTTACATTACTTAAATGAGAATAATCAGGGTTACAAAAGAATTTAATTTTGAGGCGGCACATGCACTTTATGGATATGATGGCCCATGTAGAAATATTCATGGACATTCTTATAGCTTGTCTGTAACTATAATAGGAAAAACAAAGCATCAAACAAATAATCCTAAAAATGGCATGGTGCTTGATTTTTCAATTCTAAAAGAAATTGTTAAGTCGAGCATTATTGATAAGTTAGATCATGCTTTGATTTTGAATGCTAAATCTCCGCACAAAGAATTTGTAAAAAAAAATAATATTTTTGAAAAAATAGTTTTAGTTGATTATCAGCCAACCTGTGAAAATTTGCTAATTGATTTTGCAAAAAAAATTGCACTTCATTTATCTAAAAATATCAGGCTTCATCATTTATGTTTAAGGGAAACTCCTTCTTCTTATGCCGAATGGTATGCAGAGGACAATGTATAGATAGCTGATTTATATCATTTTTTGTATAAAACCATTTTGTGACTTTTCTGCAAAAGAAAAGAGGATATGAAAAGTTATTATAAATCTGCATCGAAATCTAATGCTGATGTTGCAAGTAAAATTTTGCTATGGGTTGTCAGATTGGCTCTTCTTGCAATCCTTTTGCTCGTAGCATACGAACAGTTTTTGGGATAAATATTATGTTCACCCATGCCCTCCATGCTAAATGGCATGTGAAAAATAATGACGGTAGAAAAAATATGACTAACTTAATCAGTAAATATAATGTTTCTGCTCCCAGGTACACCAGTTACCCGGCGGTTCCATATTGGGATGTGACACCTCCAACCCAAGAACAGTGGCTAAATGCTGTAAAGGTTTCATTTGATGAAAGCAATCAAATGGATGGTATCAGTATATATATACATCTTCCATTTTGTGAAAGTCTTTGTACCTACTGCGCCTGTAATACCCGTATTACAGTTAATCATAACATTGAGATTCCTTATATAGAATCGATCTTAAAGGAGTGGTCTATGTATTTGGCTGTATTCAAAGACAGGCCGAAAATTAAAGAAATACATTTAGGAGGAGGAACTCCTACTTTTTTCAATTCAAAAAATTTAAAATTGTTGATCGATGGTATTCTTTCAACATCGCAAATAACTCATGACGCGGAATTTAGTTTTGAAGCACATCCCAATAATACAAAAAGAGACCATTTGGAAAGATTGTACGAACTTGGATTCAGGCGAGTAAGCTTTGGCATTCAAGATTTCAATCCCAAAGTTCAGGATATAATAAACAGGGTTCAAACCTTTGGACAAGTTGAAAAGAGGGTTAAAGAAGCAAGAGAAATAGGTTATACTTCCATCAATTTTGATCTGATCTATGGTTTGCCTTTGCAAACAAGGGGCAGTATAATAAATACGATAAATAAGGTAAAACTCCTGCAACCTGATCGGATAGCATTTTACAGTTATGCTCATGTTCCATGGCTAAAACCGGGACAAAGAAAATTCACAGAGGTTGATTTACCGGTTGATGTTGAGAAAAGGATTTTGTATGAAATAGGAAGGGAAATGTTTTTAGAAGAAGGTTATGTGGAAATTGGAATGGATCATTTTGCATTGAAAACAGATTCGTTATTTGCAGCCACTCTTTCAAATAAATTACATCGGAATTTTATGGGATACACTCACAATTATACTCAATTGATGATTGGACTTGGTGTTTCTTCTATTAGCGATACATGGTACAGCTATGCACAGAATGTAAAAAAAGTGGAAGAGTACCAGCAATTAGTGGAAGATGGAATACTACCCATTTTCAAAGGGCATAAACTGAGCAAAGAAGATTTGATATTGCGAAAGCACATACTCAATATCATGTGTAAGTTTGAAACTTCCTGGAAGCAAGAAAATGAACAATGCGAAGAGCTTTACAACGCTTTGGAACGACTTGCCGAAATGGAAAAAGATAACATTGTAAAATTATATTCGGATCAGTTAAAAGTGAAAAAAAAGGGGCGTGCGTTTATTCGAAATATTTGTATGGCATTTGACTCAAAGCTTTGGAAGAGCCAGCCTTCAGTACAATTGTTCAGCAATGCAATTTAAGTTATGTTAAACTTTTTTGAAATAAAAAATTTTTTGGTTCAAAAAATTAAAAGAAAAACATTTTTATGGAACTTAATAGAATATATACAAGGCACATCATTTTTACTTAATTATTATGTTTTCTATAAGTATAAGTTAATAAAAAGTAAAACCTCCATTTCGGAAATCAATATTGAACTGGTAAGTTATTGTAATCTCCGTTGTAAATTTTGTTCGCTTGATCATGAAAAGCCAAAAATCCGCATGACAGCGGATATATTAAAACAATTTCTTGAAAATATTTTAGAAGATAAACATTTCAGGAGCGTTAAAACAATTCATCTTTTTAATGGAGGGGAAGTGCTGCTTCACCCAAAATTGGAAGAATTCTTGGGCATTATTAAACACTATAAATTAAAAGCACAAGCAAGAAATATTAAATTTCCATACATTACATTATTGACAAATGCAATTGCATTGACTGAGAAAAATTCGCAAAAGCTCATTCGCTCCGAAATAATAAGCAGTATACGTTTTAGCATGGATGGTGGAAGTAGGGAAAAGTTTGAAGAAATAAGGATAGGTGCTAAATGGAATGATTTCGTAAAAAACATCACTATTTTTTGTGAACTGAATAAAAAAAGCCTGATGCCAATGAAAACTGGCATCATCACATTAATTGAATATGAGAAAAAACTTAACACCAAATGGATGAGTGAAGAGTTTAAGAAATTACTAAATATGGTTGACGGTTATGAATTACGTTATGCTCATAATTGGGGCGGAGATATTGAAGTAGAGGAGTTGAAAAATAAAAAAAGTTTTAAAACAAGCTGCAGTTTGCTTATGAATCAATTGGTGCTTCTTCCTAATGGCGATATAACAGTATGTTGCGCGGACCTGAATTCAAAAGGCGTGATCGGTAATATTACAAAGGAAAAATTAATAGATATCTGTTATAGCCCCAAACGAGTTGAAATGCTGAACAAATTTGTGAAAGGTAAAAAGTCAGAAATTGATTTATGTAAGGACTGTGAAACTTTTTAGAAGCAACATGACCTCAACAGCCCTGTTTTTAAAGTTTCAATATCGTTTCTCATTTTATTTAGAAAATCATCCGTTTCATTAGTCATGTTGGGCAGTAAATTTTTGTAGTACTCTATCCCCTGCAAAATGTTTGATTTGAAGGAAGAAAAATATTTAATTTGTTTATCAGAGAGGGACTTTATATTTTTTTCTACTTCTTCTTTCAGATAATCAATATACATTTTTAATTCATTAATAAATACATGAGGCCGGTTTTGCAAGTTAAGAATGTTTAATCGGCCATAGATATGTCCTACCATTTCTTCCAACGAAAACACTTTAGAAAAATAGGCTAGATTTGGTCCGGGGCAAATAGAAACCGCCTCCAAATGATGAGGAACAGGGATATTATTTTTTAATAAAACGGAAGAAGAGAGTCCTTCGCACAAACAATCTTTTTCAATAATCTCTTTATATTTTATTTTAAATTCCTGATGTGATAAATTCAGTTCATGTAACTGTTTTAGTTTGAGGTCCTGAAATTTACGAGAGGAAAGGCAGATTGGTTTTTCTGAGAACTCTGTATTAAAAGCAAGAAAGTCCATATAACAAGGGCTTCCAGGCCTGTTTTTTTCTATTCGTAATTTTCTTTGTTGTTCAGAGGTACTTTTTCTGAAGTTATTAAATGGGATACCAAGCGGTGAAGCATGGCTTAAAAAATAATCTTCTTTTTTGGCATTGATAAGTTGCTCTAATGTTTTATCATCAACATTGGTAGCTTCCGGAACCATTAGAAATGGGCTTCCCCAGCCTGTTCCATCTATATTATAATATTCTCTCAGAAATTTATCCTCATTAACAGTACCTATTCCACCCTGAACAGTCACACGAATATTGGATTGTTCAGGCAGTAGGGGCAAGCCTTTCAGGTTTAAAGTCTGGTTACACATTTCAAATAATTCGGCAGAGAGTTCTTTTCTTTTAATTTTAAATTCTTCCAGAATAGGGCCCATTAAATACCCTTCAGTAGGAAAAGCGTGCCCTCCGCAATTTAATCCTGATTCAATACGGAACTCAGAAATCCACAAACCTTTTTTAGCAAGAAACTTTCCTTGAATCAAAGCAGATCTGAAATCGCTGACTTTGAGAATAATTTTCTTTTTAATTTCTCCATTTTTGTCTGGAAAAAAATCAGGAAGATTTTCAAGAAAAGCGTACAAACGAGGATTTAATCCGGCTGAAAAAACGATGGATGAATTAAGTGAACTACCAGCAAACCCGCGTAAAGCAGATATAGCATTGGAATATTCCATAGGTAGTGGGCTACCATCTTTAGAAAAATTGGTCTTATCAATTTTAGTCATGATGTTCACATCAATTGAACCGGCAATAATTTTATTCCTTAACTGCTTTTGAAGAAGCTCTTTTTCGACTCCACTTGTAGCGGTCATTTTATTATAAAGATTTTTTACATTAGAATCTTCAGGTAAAAGTTTAAAATATTTTACAATATCATTCCCATCTTCAAACGCTTCTTCTTTCATTATAGCCACCTGTTTATTAACTAAACGCTGCATTAAATTAAGGTAAGAAGAGATACGTTTAGCTCTGTGATCAACATCATCAATTGAAATGTGGATATATTCTTCACCTGATTTTTTACAATAAAACTCGCGCATCTGTTCAACCAAAATGTCTTGAATAATTGAAACCACGGATGAAATTCCGAATCGTGCAACTTTTACAGGTGTGTCAATTGTATATCCCAATCCCATTACAGGGATATGAAAGCTATGTTCAGGTATATTACTCATTGATTAGATTTTGGGAGGGAATTTTTATGACCCTCAGGAATTACGAAAGAGTTTTTTTAGATTTTAATTTAGGAAAGCTCATTCATATTTCACAGTAGCCACAGTTAAGATAACCCTTTTGTGTCAAACAAAGGTAGTGGTATCTAAAGAACAAATTATGTCCTGCGTCATAGTTTATCTTTAAGTAAATAATTTTATAGATTACTTCCTGATAACAATACAATATGGATCAACTGATACTTCTACCTTCCAGTTTGGAATCAATTGAAATGTGTTCATATCCATAATAGTTATGTATCCATATCTGCCTTCACAAGCAGTGGTATGATGTGGTGCCCATCCAACAGAAGAAATATTCCTGTTGGCTACCCAAACGCAATGGTTATTATCATCAACTGTGAGGCCTCTTGGCTGATGCCCGGTGAAAATATCTCCAATTTTTTGTAATGTATTATAATTTATTATGTCAACCCTGCTTTTGGCTTGTAAGTTTGCTGAATCTTCCATACAACTAACAAATAAATAAGGAAAGGTTTTTGAGAACGACATTAACTGAGGAACACCTGATGTTTGTATGGTATTTAAAAGGCTATCTTTTGAGGCATCAAATATTCTTATTTCATTGGTTCCTTGACATGTTACAGCATATTTTGAGTAATCAGGAAAATATTGAACAGAGTAAGGTTTGTAAATTCCGTTGGTAGAAGGTGTTTGACCAGTCTGCAATGGTATTTGACTTACATCGGGATTTTGCGGATCAGTTAAATTAATTTTATAAATAAAATTTCCCTGTTGAGAGGTTATATACGCCATGCTACCATCATAATTTAATGCACAACCATGAGGGTAGGTAAGAAAACCGCTTCCCTGATAGGTTACAATGATGTTCATGTTTGTGAGGTTGATCAAAGTTGTTTTACCATCTCCACTGAGGTGTGTTGTAATACCAATTTTGGAATCTCCTGATATTGCAATGGAATGCCAGCTATAATCAGCAAAAGTAATCTCGCCTACTTTTGTATCATCACTGGTTCTAAATTTTTGAAATAGGTTACTTGCATAAAATGAAACATAAATAAACTGACCATCCGGCGAAATAATCATATCGTGCGGAGATTCAGTATTTGTGCTATTTCCAACGTCAAATGCACGCATTATTAATTTTGATTCTTCATCAAAAACAGTAACTAAATCACAACCCTGATTAGCAACATATATTTTTCTACGGTTAGCATTATCTGAGAATTTAACAAATCCACGATCATTTGGAGCACCATTATTTATCCAGTTTTTTAATGTGACCACTTCATTTTTATTGAGAGGACTTTTATTCACAGGCATTGTAGGGCATAATTGAGGACCCAGATCACTGAATGTATTTATTGAAAAAAAGAAAAAACTCAAATCAGAACGAAAGGGTATAAGGGAAGAATTTTCTCTGCTTCCTTTGAAAAGAGACTCCCATGTTGATAAATCAAGCCCTTGACAGGCTACAGAACTGATTGTATTATGACAGCCGTTTATTGCACATTTGTTGACAATTATTTTTCCGGTTTCTGGTGGATAGCCCTTGTAATCGGGAATCCCCTTATCATTTGTGCAGGAAAAAATAAAAAGCAATTGTATAAAAAATAAAAAAGTACCAGTCTTCATAAAAATATCTATGAAGGAAAGGTACTTTCAGACAGCAATAAAAACTATGCTCAATATCATAGTTTATCCGCATTTAGAACTTCCGCAGTTTTTACATTTTACACATCCCTCTTCATAGATCAAACCATCAGGAGACCCACATTCATTGCATTTACGGTCAACAGCTTTTGTACCATCCGGAATAAACTTTTTAAGTGCACGCTCCACACCGGTTTTCCATGTGTTGATGGTTTCATTGTATAAATGTAAATTTTCAATCAGCCCAACAACGTGTGGTAAAGGCATTCCATGGCGCAGTACACCGGAGATTAATTTTGCATAATTCCAATATTCTTTATTGAATGATCTGGAAAGTCCTTCGATAGTAACTCTATAACCTTCTTTATCCATGAATTGAAAATCATAACGTTTTCTGCCATCTTCCATGCTGTTTTTAATGATCCATCCTTTTTCCACCCATTTAGGAATATCAAATGATTCCTCGGCACATCCTGTAAAAATTTCGTAAGGTTTTCCATTTAATATTCCTACAACTGCTATCCATTTTTCATTATGATTCATAAAACGAACAATCTCAGCTTCCAATACTTTCGGGCGTTTCGGTGGTTGTGTTTCTTTAATTTCATTGGTTTCAGATTTTTTTTCAACTGCAACAAGAACACCTGTTCGGGAGCCGTCACGATAAACGGTAATACCTTTTAATCCATTTTTCCAGGCCTCGAAATAAATTTGTCCAACTTTATCTTCTGAAACATCATTAGCTAAATTGATTGTAGAGCTGATGGAGTGCGTAGTATATTTCTGAACAACAGCTTGTAATTCAATGCGTTTTTTCCAATCAATTTCTGATGCAGTTGAGCCATGAAATGGGCTTTTGGTAATATCAGTTTCACCTGTTGTTTCCATCCAGATCTTTAATTTAGGATGATAAACAATAAACTCTTGCCAAGAATCACCGGAAGGGTCAACAAAATCAATGCGTGCATTTTTATCTTGCGGATTTACTTTTCTTCTACGTTTGTATGATAACATAAAAACCGGTTCGAGTCCGGAGGAGGATTGAGCCAATAAGCTGAGAGTTCCTGTTGGAGCCACTGTACTGATAGAAATATTTCTTCTGCCCAGCTTCATCATTCGGTTGTAGGTATTTGGTAAATCTTTTTTCATCATTTGCACAAATTCAGATGTGTTTTCTATTTTGGGATTAAAATCCTGGAATTTACCACGTTCTAAAGCCATATCAATAGAGCTGTCAAATTCAGCTTCACATTTGAGTTTCATTATTTTTTCAACCTGCGCGATTGCTTCTGGAGAATCAAATTTTAACCCCATTCCAGCCAAAGTATCTCCCATAGCTGTGAAACCAAGGCCAGTTCTTCTGCCTTTTTTGCCAGCATTGTAAAGAAGTTTCCACGTGTTTATTTCAACCTCTTTAATATAAGCTGGTTCAGGGTCACTTGCAATTTTCTCCATTATTCTTTCAATAGCTTCCAACTCAAGATCAACCAGATCATCCATTAAACGTTGTGATTCGTAAGTAATTTCATAAAACTTTTTGTAATTAAATTCTGCTTTTGAAGTAAAAGGATTGTCTATAAAATTAAATAAATTCAATGCAATTAATCGACAACTATCACCGCCCTGCATAGCAATTTCGGAGCAAGGATTGGTAGAAACATTTTTGAATCCCGGATATACCGAAGAAGTAGAATAATAATGCTGTCTATCCCAAAAAATCAAACCAGGTTCTGCTGTGTTGTGCGCACATTTTATAATAGTATTCCATAATTCGCGGGCTTTAATAGTTTTTGAATATTGAGGTTTAACTGCATCAATTGGCCAGCGTAATTGGTAGTGGTCATCTTTAGCAACTGCATTCATAAACTCATCTGAAAGACGAATTGAAATATTTGCACCTGTTATCTTAGACAGGTCTTGTTTCACAGTGATGAATTGTTCTACATCAGGGTGAGCAATATCAATAGTAATCATTAAAGCCCCTCTTCTTCCATTTTGTGCCACTTCCCGTGTTGTATTTGAAAATCTTTCCATAAAAGATACTGCGCCGGTGGTTGTTCCAGCAGCGTTTGAAACAGACATACCTGAAGGTCGGAGCGTTGAAATATCAATACCAACTCCACATCTTCTTTTGAAAAGCTGAGCCAATTGCTGATCGGTATAGGATATTCCTCCATAGGAGTCATATATTTCCGGTAATACAATGCAATTGGATAAGGATGCAATAATATTTGGATTGCCCAAAGAAGACATCACACTACCTTGAGGGATGATGTATTTAAAATTTTTGAAATAATTAAAAATTTTCTTTTCATCTAGTAACTCTCTTTCTTGTCCATATGTTGAGAGTAGCTTAAAACTACCGTTGAGGTGGGCTTTTGCTTTATATTCTTTTTCTTTTCTTGCAAATTGTTTTGCCATTCTCATGTGCATATCATCAGGAGTTAGTTCAAGAAAATTTTTTTCTTTGTCCTTCATAGCATATTTATTCATCCAAGTGGATGAAGCAAGTTCATCACCATTAAAATATAGCAGACATTGTTTAAATACTTCAGTATAAGAATAAGTTTGAATGACTTTTTTTACACTCTTTTTGTGCAGTTCTAGGGTTATCATAGTTAAATATTTTGATTTTTTTTGAGATGAGATAATTTCGAGATGCAATATTAAGCTACAGAAAATGATTTTTTTTAATTGAATTTTAAACTTTTACACATTCTTTTAAACACTAGTCTTTGCTCATGTTTTAACCTGATTTAAATCATAAAAAATGATGAGGAACATCATTACAAATTATATTTATTCCTGATACTTTTAAACAGATTTAATCCTAAGTATTTTGCAAACATCTGAAACATTTATTTTCGATAAAATAATTTTCGGACCTGTAAAAAGCAGGCGGCTTGGGATTTCACTCGGGATAAATCTTTTACCAACCGATTCAAAACTTTGTAATTTCAATTGCATTTATTGTGAATGCGGATGGAATAAATTAAGCACCCGAAATAAAACACCTTTTCATCCTATAAGTGTCGTAAGAGAAAATCTTGAAGAGGCTTTGAAACATTTAAAAGAGAAGAATATTTTACCGGATGCAATTACCTTTGCCGGTAATGGAGAACCAACAATGCATCCCGGATTTTCAGCTATAATTGATGATACAATAGCATTACGAAATATTTATTTCCCGAATTCAAAGGTTGCAGTTTTAACCAATGCTACTATGCTTAACAGGCCAATTGTAGTGAAGACATTAAAAAAGGTAGATCTCAAAATATTTAAACTGGACGCAGGAACTGAAGAAACATTTCAAAGTATCAATCAGCCAAAATCACACAGAAGTTTGCAGTGGATTGTTGATCATTTGCAATATTTTAACAGGGATCTGATTGTGCAATCGATGTTTTTAAAAGGATTTTGTAATGGTGTTTTTATTAATAACACTTCTGAAAAAAATGTTAATTCCTGGCTAAGGCTTTTACAAACAATAAAACCAAAGCAGGTGATGTTGTACTCAATTGACAGAGCTACAGCAGAAAAAGAGCTAAAAAAAATCTCGAAGGAAAAGTTAGATGAAATTGCAACAAAAGTGAATGAGTTGGGAATTGAAACAATGGTTAGTTAATTTTTAGAATGTTATTAATCTGCCGCAAGAATTCTGGAACAACGCCTCCTGTTTTTTTCTTCTATTATCAATCGCAGCTCTCTGCCCAGTTGGCCGGAGATGGCGGTGTTTTCTTCAGCTCTTCGTATTAAATAAGGAATAACGGATTTTACGGGACCGTAAGGGAGATATTTGGTGACATTGTATCCAGTGTCTGCTAAATTATAAGTAATGTGATCGCTCATTCCAAAAAGTTGCGAAAAGTAAACATGAGGATGGTCATTCGGGATATTTAATTCTTTCATTTTTTGAATCAGGTGCATGGTACTCTCTTCATTGTGGGTTCCTGCACATAATGTTACAACATCAATATTTTGAAGACATATATCAACGGCTTTATCAAAAGCGCAATCAGTATTTTCTTTAGTTGTTTGAATAGGAGATTGATAGTTTAATTTTTGTGCGCGAATATTTTCTTTTTCCATATAGGCTCCACGGACTAATTTAATACCAATAAAAAAATTTTCATTCCTTGCCTTTTGTATCAGTTTATTGAGATAGTCTATCCTGTCCCACCTGTACATCTGAAGTGTAGTTTGAATTATAGCCATTTTTTTATTATATAATTTCATCATCTCTTCAGCTAAAGAGTCAATGGAATCTTGTATCCAGCTTTCTTCTGCATCAATGTAAACCGGAACATCAGATTCAGATGCATAATATCCGATCTCTGCCAATCTTCCTTTTGAATTTTTGAATTCTATTTCATTGGCGGCAGTTAACTTTTGTTTTGAATTTATTTTGTCCAATACAGTAAATGGAGTAATACCTGTGAGTTTAAGACTAGTGTATGGAATTGCAGGGTTTCCTTTAGCCAGTTTAATAATTTTTAAAATCTCATTTTTTGTGTTGTTGAAATCTTCCTCTCGTTCTTTTCCTTCAACCGAATAATCAAGAATAGAACCTATATGTGAGTTGTTAAGTTTGTTCACTACTTTTTTACTTTCCTCAATTGATTCCCCTCCACAAAATTGTTTAAATATAGTTGCCTTAATAGCTGATTTTACAGGTATTCCCATCTGAATAGCCAAAATTGTGAGTCTTGAAAATAGTTTGACTAAGAATGGATTTTTCATTAATTTAAAAAGCCAAAGTGAATACCTAAGTTCTTTGTTATCCTTAGTTTTAAATGCATTAGCGGTATTTTCAAAAGAAATTTCGGGGTGTTCCATTGTAAAAAAAATTATATTATTTCTTTCTCAAGTAATTGATAATAGTTAGTAATGGTAAAGCTGTAGTCAATAGTAATCCTATAAAAACTCCGAGTCCTGCTATAGCAAATGAAACCAAGTAAGGATTTATTTTCTCCATAATTACCTGAAAAGGGAGTTGATTTTCAATTGTTAATTTTCCCTTTTCAGCACCTGCGAGAATCAGACATAACCAAAAAATAAGCAGTGAAACATTAGTAATCCAAAAACCGATGCGTATAGTTTTTTTTTCTTTTTTTGAGAATTCATATTTTGTTACATCACTAATGATGAATAATACTGATGAGAGCAAGATCATAGTATTGATACCTATTGTACTGCCCATTGCGTGTGCTACTGTAATGTGAGTTCCATGTGTGTAAATATTAATAGCAGGAATAGAGATTAATATGGCAAGCACAATATTTAAGAATATCCAAATTTCAGAAGCAACGAGAAAACGGTAAGGCAGAAAATAAAAATCTTTTTTTGCTTCTTTCAAAGAGCTTTTCCAATCCCACATAATTTTTGCAAGTATCAATAATTCTGTCATACTTACTGCGTATGAAAGGTATCTGATCCAAGGTGCTGTAGGAACAATATAAATATGATGAGCCCAACCGAACATCAGGTTGAACAATCCTAAAAAGTACATCAGGAAGGCTAATTTGGATTTAGCAACACCACCATCACCTTTTACCCTTTCCATCACAAAAATGGCTGTGCCATATACAAGCATGTTCCAAGAACCAACCAGAGCACCATAAGCTTTCCATTGCACAGTTAGATCAAGAATAAGGTTATCTCTGAAATATGGAAATATCCAAAGGTATGCTTCGGTGAATGTGAACAAGAAAAAACAAATACCGGTTGCCCACATCCATAAATACACAGGCCATTGACCAACCTTTTTTACAACTGTTTTAAAATAATTAATACCAAATAGAAGCCATGAAATAAAAATGGGGATGGCTAAGATGGCAGGAAATTCCCAGTATTCACGTCCTCCAAATTTTCCAAATAAATAACTTCCAATTATTAATATTCCTGTGATAACGAAAAACCAAATATGTATAACTGCCATTTTTCTTGAAAAAAGTGAAAGTTCACAATATTTTGGAAGATAATAATAGATACCGCCAACTGCACTTAAAAATATCCATGAAACAACAAATGACACATGAAGCGGACGGTTTTTAAAAAAAGGGAGCAGTTCAAAAAAATCTGGAAAGACAAACTGAAAAGCGCAGACACTTCCAAAAAATAATCCTCCCAAAAGGGCTACAATTGAAAGTAATATGAAAATAATGCCTATCTCTTTTCTCATCTGCTTTCTTTTTGCATGATGGTACCATCCCACTTTACTTCGAAATTTATTACTGGGGAAATCCCTGTTTTATCAACGTATGTGAGATAAGCTAACAAAGCCTTTATCTGATCTTGATTTAAATGAAAATTTGGCATGCGTTCAGTTCCATAGCTTATAAAACTTTTAGCATACGTTTTCCCTTTACCAGCAGTTGATATAACATTGGTAAGATCAGCACCCATATAACCTCCAAGACCATAAAGTTGATGACATGAAATGCAGTTATACTCTTGAAATAATAGTTTCCCTTTCTTTGAATCTTCTGTTAGAAAAGCTTTTCCAAAATCGTAGTCGCTTCCGGAACAATAAATAATAGCTGTGTTAGTAATAAATAGAAGAACAAGACTCCAAAAAATAACTCTTTTTAAATTCCCTGACATAATAAAATTAGCTAAGGTTTTGTTTATCATTTCCTTTGGCAATCAACGAAAGCGCTTCAATATTATTAACAATTAACTTCCGGTTATGAACTAAAAGAATTTTTTTATTTGTGAACTCAGTAAGAATTTTATATAGATAATTTTTTGTTGTACCAATAAAACCTGCCATATCATTGATTGAATAATCAATGATAAAATTTTTTTTATCCAAGCGGTCGTGTTTTGAGGCAATAGAAATAAGCAGTTCAGCGCATTGTTCTCTTATTTTCTTTCCAGAAATATTAGTTATACGGTGTTCGATAGTATTTAATTTTTCACATAAATTTTTTATCAGATGAGCAGAAAGAAGAGGCTCCTTTTGAAGAATTTTTTTTAAATCTGACGAAAGTATGAAACATGCTTTAACAGGATCAATAGCGATTGCAGAGTACGAAAATGCTTCATTATCAATAAATGAATTTAAACCGACTAAATCACCGCTTTCAGCGACCCACAAAATAAATTCCTTTTTCCCGTATCCTTTTTTTGAAATCTTCACTTTGCCACTTTGAATGAAGAAAACTCCACTCTCAGCTTCCCCAATCTTTATGAGGTACTCCCCTTTACTATATTCTTTGGTTTTAGTGTTGTTGATCAATTCTTGTTTGATTTCCGGTGAGCAGTTTTTAAATGTCATAAAGTTATTGACCCAACAATTTTCATAATTGACGGAATCCTTGTCAGAATCGTTAACAGAAACTATATGACTCTTATTGACTGACATCAAAAATTTTAATTTTTACGACACAATAGTATTTATAATCGAGTCCTCAAACAATGATACGAGTCATAGAACTTCATGATCAGATGCTATTATTTATTTCGATTCCTGCCATTGACTTAGCAGCAAAGTTAAAATTGGATACAGATGTTTTTCATCTTGTAATTTAAACAGCATAAATAATTGAGTTAAATCAGGAGAAAGGATGATGTTAATCATATATTTATTTTTAGTATAATTGGTACTTCAATCCTTAAATTATTTGTATTTATGATATCCGTAGAAATAGCCAGAAAACTAATATTAAAAAGCACCAAGCAGCTTTCTCCTTCAAGAGTGGGTATTGTTGATTCATTTGGAAAAGTGCTTTCTGAAAATGTGTTTTCTCCAATTAGTTTACCTCCGTTTAATCAATCAGCAATGGATGGTTTTGCTTTAAAAATTTCAGACCGCAGTCAGAAAACGAAAATTAAAATTATCGGAGAGGTTGCTGCAGGCGATAATTTTCAAAAAACAATTTCGGCTGGTCAGGCAGTAAGGATATTCACAGGTGCCCCTGTTCCTCGGGGTGCAAATGCTGTGATAATGCAAGAAAAAACTAGTATAGAAAGCGGTGGCCTTACGATAAATGATCTAAATCTTCGGATTGGTTCCAATATTCGTAGTGTCGGATCACAAATTAAAAAAGGGGCCAAAGCGTTTTCGAAAGGAACAATCATTACTCCGGGAGGGATTGGTTATCTCACAGCAA
>JAHEYA010000176.1:2151-5769 GCA_023251855.1 Bacteroidota bacterium | reverse complement strand
AAGAAAATGAAAAAAATCTTTACCCTATTATTTGTTGCTGTTGCAATGAGTATTGTAGCTTGTGGCGGACCAAGTGCTGAAGAAAAAGCAAAAATGGAAGCCGATGCAAAAGCAAAAATGGATTCTATATTTAATCAGGCAAGTCAAACGATGACAACTGCTAAAGATTCAGCTGCAACTATGGCGCCAGCTGCAACTGCTACAGAAGAGAAAAAATAATTCTGTTAATCAGCAAACAAAAAACCACTTTTCCCAAAAACGGATCAGTGGTTTTTTGTGTTTTAACGCTTCGGGCGGACGAAGTAGCGGATTTGAAACCACTTCCTTAGTCTTAAAAGTTTATACAATAAGTTAGCAATCCAACTGCAAATAAAACTATTCCCGTAATTCTTTTTTCGTGTTCTTCAAGAAAGTGGGAACGAATGTTTTTTACCCCGTGCATTCCTAAATACACCAACAACATCATTATACCAACTGTGATGAATGTATAAACTGCCGACACAATCCAAATGCCTGCCCAACCGATTGTGCTTGCTTGAAAATAATATGCCTCAATTTCTACGCAAGGTGTCAGGAACATTCCTAAGCTTAAAGTTGAAAGAACAGCCCACTTGGTTTTATGATTTGTCTTTGGAGTTGCAGAAACGATGTGCGGGTGGTCGTGATGATGGTGTCCATGGTCGTGTTCATGCCCGTGATGATGTTCATGCTCATGGTCATGGGCGTGATGTGTTTTATCAAGTTTGAAGTGACTATGCCCGTGTTTTGCGCCTCGCAAATCAAGAATGAAATAAATAATACCAAGCGAAACTAAGATTGCAGGTGCTACAATGCCCGAAATTACTCCGTAAGAAGAAGACAATTTGTAGCCGATAACACCAACAATAATTCCGATTATTACTGTGCTTAATGTATGAGCAAAACCCGTCACGACTGTCCCAAACATTGCTTCGGAGTGAGTCCACTTTTCTGTCTTGCCAATTGCAATCAACGGTAACCAATGATTAGGAATTGAAGCGTGAATAATGCTCAATGCTAAACTGGCCAAAAATATTTGTATCATTTGTTAGGGTTTGTTTTTTGTCTGATGTCAATTAATTGCGATGCTGTTTACGAAGCACTATCGTTTTAGGGTTGCTAGTAATGCGTATCTACTTGGAAAAAACAACAAAAGAAAACGGAACTACTTTCTCATCAATTCAACAGCCTTTTTCAAAACATTATCCCTGCTTTGAATAACAGGATAATAACCTTCATTATTCCAAATATTGCGAGCAATAAGAGCTTTCAATTGTATTTTTAATGTTCCTTCTGATATTTTGATCTGTTTAGCGTTCGCACTAATTTTATTTTTTTTGGCAAAAGAAACAAATTCATTAAAAACAGATGTTGTAATAACAAAGGAGACAATAAAATTTTGAGGTGACCTGAACTCTTTCAGTTTTTTTCTTTCTTTATCAGCATAGCTAAAAGCAAAATCATTTACCAAGCCTTTATAGATCACTTCATTTAAATAGGGAGAATGGCCTACTGTATCAAGTGGAACAAAAACATCGGGAGTAATGCCCCCACCTCCGTATACGACTTTTCCTTCCGGAGTTTTAAATTTTAATGAATCGGCAACTTTCATGCTATCAGCATGTTCAAGCTCTCCGCTTTGGTAGCGTTTATATTCTTCGTTGTAGTACGCCTGTAATCCATCAGAATAGGATTTTTGTATACAGCGCCCTGTTGGAGTATAATAACGTGCAATTGTTAAGCGTATTGCAGAGCCATCAGTAAATTCACTTTGCTCTTGTACCAGTCCTTTACCAAAGGATCGTCTGCCAACAATAATTCCTCTGTCATTATCCTGGATGGCTCCTGCTAATATTTCACTTGCTGATGCTGCACCATCATCAATCAAGACTATTAATTTACCGGTTTCGAAACTGCCTTTTCGGGTGGCTTTGTATCCCTTTCGTGGACGGGCTTTCCCTTGAGTATACACAATTTCTTTCCCTTCACTTAAAAATTCATCTGCAATATCAACCGCTGTATTGAGGTAACCACCGCCATTTCCACGAAGATCAACAATCAGTTTTCTCATCCCTTTCTTTTTCAGCTTAACAAATGCATCAATATATTCATCGTAAGTAGTGGCAGCAAAACGACTGATTTTAATATAACCGGTTTGTGGGCTTACTATATATGCGACATCAATGCTATGGATTGGTATAGTGCCACGAGTAATTGTAAAGTCAAGTAATTGGGAGGCTCCTCTGCGCATAACACTGACTTTTACTTTTGTTTTGCCCTTCCCTTTCAACTTTTCCATCACATCTTTATTGGTAATTTTTATACCGGCAACATTTTTCCCATTCACTTTTATAATTTTATCTCCTGCCTGAACACCTGCCCCTTCTGCAGGACCGCCAGCAATAGCTGAAATAACATGGATAGTGTCTTCCACGGTATTAAATTCAATGCCCACCCCTTCAAAGTTCCCTTTTAGCGGTTCATTGTTGCTTAATAATTCATCGGCTGTTATATAACTGGAATGAGGGTCAAGATTTTGAAGCATGGCTACAATTGTTTTTTCAACTAAAGTCTCATTATTAACGGTATCAACATATTCCTGCTGGATATAGTGTAAAATTTCTTCTATTTTGGTGTATTTGTTATTATTATTGATGGAGATGGTACCTAAGCTACTGTGCGGATTAAAGCTGGATCCAACAAAAATTCCAATTATTAAAATAAGAGCAAATACTAGTGGAAGATAAACATAAAATTTTGGGCGATTCATCACTAAATTATTGATTTGGAGATTTGTTGAATTAGAGATTTTATTAATTGTAATTCTCCAATTCTCTACTTCTCTATTTCTCTATTTTCTTATTGTACTGAACTACCTCAACTCCGAATTTTTTAAGAAAATCAACACCTTCATCACTGGGCAAGCCTTTAAACGCAGCATAAGAATCTAAATAAAACACTTTTTTTATTCCCATGGTAAATATAACTCTGGCGCAAGAAATACATGGCGAAAGTGTTACATAAAGTGTAGCACCATCAATTGAAATATTACTTTTTGCAGCAAATAAAATAGCATTTTGTTCGGCATGCAAAGCTAGCGAACAGCTTCCTTTACTATCTCGCGGGCACCCCTCTGTTGGCCATTTATCATCACAATTATGCGTTCCGGCAGGAGGCCCGTTATAACCTAAAGAAATTATACGGGTGTCTTTTGCAAGTACTGCTCCTACTTTTGCTTTTACACAATGTGAACGCCCGGAAAGGTTTTCGGCCAACTGCATATATATTTCATCAAAAGTTGGTTTGGCCATTTTCTTAATTATTTAATTAAACCTAGCCCTTCCAGTGCAGATTGGCTACCAGGAGAGATCAATAATACTTTTTTGAATACTGCTTTTGCTTCTTTGTTCTTGCCAATCTGATAATTACTCCAGGCAAACATCAGTAAGGCATCATAGCCAAAAGGGAACAGCGATACCACTTTGTCAAAGCATTTATAAGCCGATTGAAAATCTTTTTTGTTGTAATAGATCAGTCCTAAGCGATAACCTGCAGTTGTGTTTTGAGGGTCAATTTTTAAAATAGCATTGTATTGAGCAA
>JAHEYA010000176.1:0-2141 GCA_023251855.1 Bacteroidota bacterium | reverse complement strand
ATCCAAATTTAGCCTCTATAGAGTTGGGGATCAATGCAATTGCTTTTTTATAATAATTTTCAGATTCAATATAAAGTGCAGCCTCATAATGTAACCAGCCAGCACGTAAATTTGCTTCATATGACTTTTCATCGTATCCCTTTTTTATTGCTTCTGCAGCTTTCAAATATTCACCCTTGTACTCAAGTGAAGCAGCATTATTAAAAGCATCCTGCAGGGCACCATCTTGTGCATAGATAGTGTTTGATAAAACTATCACAAGGGTTGTAGCAAATATTGTTTTTTTCAAATGTTCCATTTTACTCCTCCAATTATTGTTTGGGTATTATAATTCACTGTTGCCGGTTCAATTTTATTTATATTATTGGTACGATAGTATAAATTTTCTTTGCTAAAGTAGTCATATCGAAGTGAAAATTCAAAATGTTTTAATAGAGGGCATGTTATTGAAAAGTCGCATTTGTAAAGAATCTTATCAGATGTATTAAAAACCACAAAAGCATTATTTTCACAATAATTTTGAAGGTTTCCATAGTATATTCCCGCCTCTGCCCATAGCTTTGGAATTATTTTAAATCCAAATTTTTGTATTTCTATAAAACGACTTTCCGTATCTTCATTCAAATAAACTATTGATGTAGTGCCAACAAAGTTTGTATTTTTTAATGGATAGTAGGAAAGAGAAAAACCCTCCTGAAATTGAGTTAATCCGTTCAATTGAGCGAATCCGGAAGTTAAATTAAATGAAAATATGCCTACTGTTTTTGCGAGAGAAATAGAGGTAGCATAATTAATAAATGTTGTATCTTTTTTCTTAAAAAGATAAGTGGAATTAATTAAATTATACCCGGCATTTAATTTTCCAAAATTAACATTGATAAAGTGAAAAGCCGGGGATATAGCGATGCCCCTGAATTGACCGGTTAAGCCAATGTAATAATCGTGTTGGGTAAGTTTGTAATTATCCAGCGTGTCTTTATCAGCGATTTTAATATCCCGTGTCAAATCAATTTTAATATTGCTGTAACCATGATAAACACTCCACCTATGGCCTAACTGATGGTTCAATCCAATATGCCAGTATTGCATATTTTTAGTGATGGTAGCTTCTCCGTAGGTATTTGCAGGGGCGTCAATACTTATGTTTTTAAAACTATCATTTAGATTACTCAGTGCAACCCCTCCTTCTGTATAAATACTTTCAATAATCTTATTTTTAGGGGGCTTTAAAAGGTATTTCAACCTGACCGGGAAAAGCACTGTTAATGCTCTTGCTTCAGCGGTCCTCCCTAAAAAAATATAAGTATAATAAAGGTATTCAAGTGTTAGTTTATCGGAAGAATTAAATTTTAAAGCTTTCTCAAAATGGGTAACAGCTTGCATGTATTTTTTTTGATTATAATAAGCTGCCCCTACTCTCTGTCGCAAATAAAAATAGTCGTAACCTGCCGCAATAGCTTTGTTGCCGTATTCAGTAAGTTTTGTCCAATTTTCATCACTATAAAGCTGTTCGCTATGTTGCTCTACAACTGCCGAATTCGACATGTCTTGAGCTACACCGCTTATCACAATAAAAAAAGAAAAAAAGAGAATGATTATTTTATACATGCCATGCTACCAAATTTTACCTTCGCTTTTCATTAGTCAGAAAGTCAAAAGAGAAAAAAATCAAAATTCAAAAAGTTGCAATCTGGTTAAGGCTTTTTTGATTTTTAAGTTAAAACCCTTAAGCACTTTATTTGATCAAACTTAATCCTTCTAAAGCAGATTTATTATTTGGACTATACAACAGTGCTTTATTAAACAAGATAGTTGCTTCATTTTTACTCCCAAGAAAATAATTTGTCCAGGCACTCATCAGCAGATTGTTTAAACCAAATGGTGTAAGATTTAAAGAAACATCAAAATATTTTTTTGCATTTACATAATCTTTACGATAATAATAGATCATGCCAAGATTATAGTTGGCAGTGGAGTTCTTGGGGTCCAGTTTTAAAATAGAATTATAGGTTTTTTCTATTTCATTCCAGCTTTCTAATTTAGTAAGTGGGTTAATAATAGCCCATAAAGGCTCAGTTGCAGCAGGCATTAACGAAGCGGCTTTTTGATAAGAGGTTACAGATTCCTTATTTTTGCCTGCC
>JAHEYA010000175.1 GCA_023251855.1 Bacteroidota bacterium | reverse complement strand
TCCCGGAACCAAAATTTGTTTCCCTGTTGCTTTAAACTCAATACTTTTAACCATACCTAAAACAGTGGTATTCGCTACTTCACAGTCAAGGTAAAAAGCAGCGATGAATCGTTTTGCAATCAGATCGTATACTTGTGCTTCATTACCGGATAAACCCTGTGCTTTAACATTGGTAGGGATTATAGCATGATGGTCAGTCACTTTTTTATCATCAAATATTTTAGTTGATTTACGGATAGGAGCACTCAGTAAAGGTTTTACCAAAACCTGATAATTCCCCATCGAATTTAAAATCCCTGAAATTTTTGGGTATACATCATTCGGAAGGTAAGTGGTATCAACCCTTGGATAGGTTACCAATTTACTTTCATATAAATTTTGAATCGTTTTAAGGGTATCATCTGCTGAGTATCCAAACTTTTTATTACATTCAACTTGTAAGGAAGTCAAATCAAATAGACGTGGTGCAAATTCTTTTGCTTTTTTTGTTTCAACAGCTTTGATCTCAAAGGAAGCATCGTTTAATGATGCTAAAAGTTGATCGGCATCACTTTTATTTTTTTCATAAAATCGCTCTAAATTTGCATTAAAAATAACATCCCGATAGGTAGTTTTTAATTCAAAAAAAACAGTTGATTTAAAATCATTTATTTCCAACTGGCGATTTACGATCATTGCCAATGTAGGTGTTTGAACACGTCCAACGGAAAGAACCTGCTTTCCATTTCCATATTTTATAGTAAATAAACGCGTTGCATTCATACCTAACAACCAATCCGCAGCAGCACGTGAATAGCCTGCAAAATATAGGTTTTGATAGTCGCTACCTTCTTTCAATTTTTTAAATCCTTCACGAATCGCTTCTTCTGTCAATGAGGAAATCCATAACCGTTTTAAAGGCTTTTTACAATTTGCTTTTGAGATGATCCATCGTTGAATTAACTCCCCTTCCTGGCCGGCATCACCACAGTTGATGATCTCTTCAGCATTTGAAAATAAGGTGGAGATAGTATTAAATTGCTTTTCAATTCCATTATTTTTTTTCAGTTTTATCCCAAACTTAAGTGGGAGTATTGGAAGCATATTCAGGTTCCATTGGCGATAAGCTGAATCATATTCATGGGGTTCTTTTAACTCACATAAATGTCCGAAACTCCAGGTAACCTGATAACCATTGCCTTCAAAATACCCTTCCTTACGCTGCTTAGCACCTAGCACTTCTGCAATTTCTTTGGCAACACTTGGCTTTTCTGCAATACAAACTTTCATTTTCCAAAAATAAGAATGCTTATCGATTTGAATAAAAAATGTTATTAACACATCTTTCTTTTTTCAGGGATTTCAATTGACTAATTTTATGTGATAGAAAAAAATGTACGTACTTTTGCAAAAAATAGATTTCAATATGCACCTAGCTCAGGATTTTCAGGAATTATTTTCAATTGCCTCATTAATTAGTCTGCTCACTTTAGCCGTACTGGAAATTGTTCTAGGTATAGATAATATTATTTTTATTTCAATAATTGCGGATAAATTACCACGTGAAAAGCAAGGAAAAGCACGTACTTTGGGACTAATGCTTGCTTTACTAATGCGAATATTGTTATTATTCAGCATTTCATGGGTAGTAAGTTTAAAAGATGCATTAATTTTTATTGATGACTTTGGTGTTACTGGCAGGGACATTATTTTATTTTCCGGTGGAATATTTTTGCTGTATAAAACTACTCTTGAATTGCATAATAAAGTTCAAGGTTACGATGATGCTGAGTTAAAGATCAAGAAAACCAGCTTTAATGCAATTGTTTTGCAAATTGTAGTGATAGATATTGTGTTTTCATTTGATTCTATACTAACAGCTGTTGGTCTAGTCACTAATTTATTGATCATGATTTTTGCTGTAATAATTGCGATGATCATTATGATAGTTTTCTCCTCAAAAGTGAGTGATTTTATCAATAATAATCCTACAATTAAAGTATTGGCATTATCATTTTTATTGATGATTGGTATGGTCCTTATTTTAGATTCTCTTCACCAGCATGTAGATAAAAAATACATTTATTTATCCATCGCATTTTCATTATTTGTTGAAATGATGAATATCCGTATGCGAAAAAAAAGCAAGGTAACTGATACCAATAATGATAAACGAGATGTGATTTAAATGATTGAAACAAATTTCACACCTTTCCAAAATTTAATAACCAACCGTTTAATTTTAAGACCGCTTGAAACAACTGATGACAAAGACATTTTTGCTCATCGTTCAAACAATGACGTAAATACATTCCTTGTGGATTTCAGACATAGTTCCATTGAACAAACACGTGAATTCATTGACAGGGTGCAAAAAGAAATAATGAACCATAAAACCCTATTGTGGGTAATTACTCCAAAAGACACGAACAAGTTTATCGGAACCATTTGTCTTTGGAATATTTCAGTGAATGAAGCTAAAGCGGAAGCAGGTTACACCCTCGACCCGCAATTTCAGGGAATGGGATATATGAATGAAGCCCTTATAAAAGTTATTGATTTCGGATTTAATAGTATGAAACTAAAATTGATTGAAGCATACACTCATGAGAATAACCAGGGTTCTATAAAGCTATTACTAAAAAATAAATTTAGACAGGACAATACTCCAGAAAAACAAATTGGAAATAATAGGATATTTTTTACTTTAGTGTTTAGTTAAATTTATGTAGTGTATATACTAATGTTAGTGCTCATTTTGCTGACAGACTTGTTTGTGAGAAACATTTAAATTCTTGGAATGAAAAAATATTTCAACTTTTTATTAATTACAATTTTGACATTAGTCTCTGAGAATAACTATGCTCAAAATTTAGTTCCCAACTATAGTTTTGAAATAAAAGATTCATGCCCATTTTTTAGTTCCGGACAATTGAATTTAGCTACCCCTTGGCTCACCCCAACTGATGGAAGCCCAGATTATTTCAATGCATGTAGCGGTCCTTTTTGGAATGGGGTACCAACAAATGATTTTGGAAATCAAAGTGCTAAGGATGGTATTTCTTATGCTGGCTTGGTTGTTTATTTTCATGCACCAAGTGATACTACACATTATAATGCTCGTGAATATATACAGGCCAAATTAACTGATACACTTCATGCTGGCAAATGTTATCATCTGACCTTTTTTGTTTCAATAGCTGAAAAATATGACTTTTATAAGATAACTAATTTTGGTGCATATTTTTCTAACACTGCGATTTCAAATGCTAGTTGCTGCGCACCTATTTTAAATTATACTCCTCAAATCAATTATGTTGACCTTGCTGGAATTGGGGATACAATTGGCTGGTATAAGGTAGAAGGAACATTTCTTGCTGATGGCGGGGAGCAATATATCACACTAGGTAATTTTAATAACGATATAAATACAACTGCAATTGTTATAGATCCTTCCGCTCCGAACCCAAACTTTGCTTATTATTATATTGATAGTATTTCTTTAATCCAAGTTATCTGTCCGATAGAAATTGGTATAAATGAAAATTTAACCCCAACCTTTCATCTATTTCCAAACCCAGTGAATGAAAACTTAAATATTCAACTTGACAATTTTGAATTAACAACCATAACAATTTATAATGCGCTTGGAGCAAATGTTTTAACAAAAACATTAAAACGAAAATCCACTGACATAGACATATCATTCTTAGACAACGGAGTTTATATTGTATCTGTCATCAATGGTAAAGGAGCAACAAGACAGAAAATAATTAAAAACACCCAATAACACAGGGCAAGCGCAAAAAGCTCATTTCGCTTCGTTAGAAAAAATATTGAAAATTTATAATCTAGGCTTCGTAGAAAATTTATAACTTAAAATGCTTTCTGCGCCTGCCCTGGGAACGTAAAGCCTCCAAACCACTATCCCTTGCTCCCTGCATAATCGCTCAAATACTGAAAACGGGACATTAATTTTCCATTTTTGGTGATACTGCCTCTCTCAATTAAACCATCATCATCACTTATTAATAATGCCGGAAGAACCTTTTCTATCAACTCTTTACCATAATCTTCAGAAGCATTTCTTGGTAATTCACATGGTAAATTATCAATTGACATTACCGCAATTGTATTGTTGCTAAAAGGATCCTCGATAGCTTCTGTAGCCGGATTGTAACCATAAAATTTATCTTCAATAGTTGTTGTTTTGGTAGTAGAAGGTATTGAACCGTTCAAATCACAGGTTACATCAGCTATAACGCTTATTCTGAAATCCAGCGAGTGCATATCTTTTTTAGAAAATAAAATGGGCGCACGTGGGTCCCAAAAGGAGCAGTGGATAAGAAGATCACAATATTTTGTGTATTTGCCGAATGTAGAACGGAACTTTTCAGGATGTTTATAAAAATTATCTGAACTCCATGCAGAACCATCTATTGTTTCATTATAATTATTTGAATGCAACTGAACATAAGTAGGTTCTCGAAAAGAATAATGTGTAAATTCATAAGGTGTAATCCTTCGAATACCCATTATACCAAGCAATTCAACTGCTCCATTCGCAACTCTTCCATTGCCTGTAACAATGATTTTTATATTTGTTAAGTTGACTTTTTTTAGTTCTTCATTCAGTTCTTTTTTATCATAACAAAGATGTGCCGGTTTAATCTCAAACAATTTATATTTTTTTCCGTATCCTAAAATACCATTGTATGTACCAACAATTCCGGCATAATGACCAAAACCAATAACTCTGTTAAAATCAGCATCTGTAAGACATTCGTAATCGATGAGCTGAATATTTTTTTCGAGCACTGTTTGTAATAATTGTTTGTTGTGTGGTTGTTTTTTTATTGTATGTGAAAAAAACAAATACTTTTTACACGAGATTAATTTGTCTTTAGGAACTTCTTTAATACCCATCAAAATATCACAATCGCCTACATCTTCTGCCATTTCAATCCCTTTGCTCATATACTCCTCATTCGAATAACTTCGCCAATCACTGGGTTGAACTACCACTTCTACATTTGGAAAAGTTTTCTGAATAAGCAAACATTGATCAGGAGTAAAAGCAACACGTTTATCATGTGGAATTTTTTCTTCTCTCAATACACCAAGCTTCATAGAAATTTATTTTTTATTTAAAAAAGTAACTAATTTATCACCACTGATATTTTCCTTGCTAACCGGATTTGATTTTAATACGGGAGCATTTACGCCTTTTTCAATTTTTTTATCTGAAATAAATACCCGTGCTTCATCCCATATAGAAGCATCAATAAAACTGTTGAGCAATTGTCCACCACCTTCTACAAGTAAAGACTGAATAGAACGTTTATGTAATTCATTTAAAATCTGTAACACAGGTGCATTTTCAAAATCAATTTTAACAAACTCTAAATTGCTAACAGAAACCGCATTAACTTCAGTAAATATAAGTGTTGGGGTGCTTCTATCAAACAGGTTATAATGCTTTGGGATCCTCAACCATTTATCAATAGTTATACGCAATGGGTTTTTACCTTTCCATTCACGTACCGTTAATTGGGGATTATCGAGCAATGCAGTATTACTTCCAACCATAATTGATTGCTCCTGGCTACGCCATTGGTGCAATAATTTACGTGATTCAGAATTACTTATTTGCAATGCTTTGCCGGGATTTTCTTCATTTCTTATTATATCAATAAAACCATCCGCAGTTTGAGCCCATTTCAAAACAATATAAGGTCGGTTTTTTTCATGAAAAGTAAAAAAACGTTTATTTAATTTTTCGCACTCGTCAGCTAAAACACCCGTGGTTAC
>JAHEYA010000174.1 GCA_023251855.1 Bacteroidota bacterium | reverse complement strand
TAAAAAAGCCGCTATAATTAAATCAATCTCTTCTCAGCCACTTACAAATGAGAAAAAATCGGACACAAACTCTGAAGAGGATGTTGAAACAATGACTAAAGCCAATTTGGATTACTTGAAAGAAATTACTTCCGGTAACAACGAACAACTCCTAAAAATTCTTGGTATTTTTATAATGAATGTTCCTGTTCAATTGAAATCACTTGCAGACTCTGAGAAAGATAAAGATTGGGCTGAATTAAAAGCTGTATCACATAAATTAATATCAAGTGTAAAGGTGATGGATCTGAAAGAATGTGAACAAACTCTTAGAATTATTGAAACCGCTGCGATAAAAAAAACAAACTCAGAACTATCTATCGAAGAGGAATATTTACTGACTGGCAAGATAAATGATGTTACAAAAAAGTGCAGTAGCGTAATTGAAGCATTAAAAATGGAAATCAAAAAACTTTCGAACTCATGAATTGTCTTATTGTTGATGATGATGAATTAATGAGAGAAATTTTGGAAACCCTTATTTCTAAAGTCAAAACCTTGCGATTGATCAAAAGCTGTTCCAGCGCAATAGAAGCGACCCAGGTAATGATGGAAGAAAAAATTGATCTCCTGTTTTTAGATATTCAAATGCCTGAAATGAGCGGTTTGGATTTAATAAAAGTAATTCCTGAACCCAAACCACAAATAATCCTGATCACATCAAATAAAGAGTATGCAGTAGAATCCTACGATTTTGATGTTACCGATTTTATAGTTAAACCTATTACTCAAGAACGTTTTTTAAAAGCAGTATCTAAAGCAAAAAAAAATGAAGAGACAGCTTCTACCGGCAGTTTTACTGATCAAGATATTTATGTAAAAATAAATGGAGCACTCATTAAACTAAATACAAAGGATATTTTTCTTATTGAAAGCGAGACAGATAACCTAATAATTTATACGAACACTGAGAAATATATCCTTCATTCCACTTTAAAAAAGTTACAAGCTAAACTCCCTTCCGGCCTTTTTATGCGAGCGAATAACTCGTTTATGGTGCGGTTCGATAAAATATCTAAAATTGATGATAATATGGTTGTAATTAATGATAAATTTATTCCACTAAACCCTTCCAATAAAACTAAACTTTTGAAACGATTAAAAGTGATTTGAGCTTTTGGATTATATCTAAATGAATTTTTTATTCACTAGCAGTTCTAATTAATCTACTCCTGTACTGTACGAAAATACTTGACTTAGAGATGAACCCGAGATATTTTCCCTGGTCCAGAACTGGTAAATTCCAAGCCCCGGTTTCATCAAACTTTTTCATCACAGAATCCATTTCCTCATCAGGGGCAATCAATGCAAACGGTTTGCGCATAATTTCTTTCACAAGTACTTTATCATACATATCATGCTTAAACATAATCTCTCTGATATTATCTAAAACAATAACCCCTACAAGTGCTTCGTTTGCCACCACAGGAAAAATATTTCGTTTTGACCGGGCAACCATTTTAACCATCTCGCCAAGTGTTGCCTCCGGTGATACTGTTTGAAAATCAGTTTCGATCAGGTTCGTTATATTTAGAGAAGTCAGAATATTTCTGTCTTTATCTGACGTAAAAACATGTCCTTTTTTTGCGAGCCTTTTTACATCCATTGAATAGGGTTCAAAATATTTTGATATCAGGAAACCACATGCAGAAACAATCATAAGCGGAATCATCAATTCATATCCACCGGTAATTTCTGCAATTAAAAATATCGCTGTAAGAGGTGCATGAAACACACCGCTTAGCACACCAGCCATTGCAACAATAGTAAAATTGCTTACCGGTGCATGGGTTATTCCAAGAAGATTAAGAATATAGGCAAAAGCAAAACCAAGATAAGCACCAACAAAAAGTGAAGGAGCAAAATTACCCCCATTGCCTCCACTACCAATTGTAACAGCTGCCGCAATCGTTTTAAAAAACATAGTAAGCAGAATGAAAAGCACAACCATCCATTTGCTGGAAACAAGGCTAGATAGTATACTGTGTTCAAAAAGTTTTTCAGGATTCAACCGAGAAAGGGTTTTTATGCTTTCATATCCTTCACCAAAAAGTGATGGAAAAAACAAAATTAAAATAGCAAGCATTATCCCACCGATCAAGGCTCTTGCATAAACATTTTTCTTTTTAGGTTTTAAAAATGTATCAATTTTTAAATAAACACGAGCATAATAAACTGATACAAAACCTGCAAGCAGACCCAAAATAATATAATAAGGAACATTGTGATAATCGAAAGGTTGTATTGATTTGAATGAAAATAATGTGTCTTCCTGCAAAATAATTTTTGAAAGCAAACCTCCTGTTGCAGCGGCTATCATCAATGGGATAAATGCTGAAATAGAAACATCAACTAATAAAACTTCCAATGCAAAAAGCACACCGGCAATAGGTGAATCAAATGCTGCTGCTATTCCTGCAGCCGCACCACATGCAAGTAAAAGTGTACGATCTTTATAATTGATATTATTTGTTTTTGCATAGTTAGAACCGATCGCAGCACCAGTTACAACAATAGGAGACTCTAACCCCGCTGATCCTCCAAAACCAACTGTTAGTGCACTAGTGATCACATGAGAATACATTTGATCCTTTGGTAAAAAACTTGATTTTTTTGCAATTGAATGAAGAATATTTGCTGTTCCTCTACCTAGTTTTCCATTTCTGTATTTTTTTACAAACCATACGGTTAGCAAAATTCCGATAGTTGGAAATATCAAATACAAAAAATATTGATACTTGATATGGTAATCATAAATAATTGCATGATGAATATAATATACCGCGGTTTTAAGCACCACAGCTGCAATACCGGCTGTTAGCCCAACAAGAATACTGGAAAGAACAAGTATCTGACGAGGAGAGAATTTTTTGCTCAACCAGGTAATTAAAATTTCGTATAGTTTTAAAAATTGATTCATTTTGAAAAGCTAAAGTATAATAAAACATTTTAAATCTGAGAGGTTATTTAAATTTGTTAAAACATAAATACATCTACCATAATTTTTAGTACTTTGTTATTTCGACCCCTTCGGCAGGCTCAGGATAAACTCTGGGAGAAATCCCCGTAAATGTTGAAAAAATGAGATTTCTCCCTGTGGTCGAAATGACATATAAAGCAAATTATGAATAAAATTTAAACAACCTCCGAAGTTCTATCATCAATATCTTACAAATACAAAATTAAATATGAATACCGATAATTAGAATATCATCCGTTTGCTCAGCTGTACCTTTCCAGTTTTCAATAAAATTATCTAAAAATAATTTTTGCTCAGACATATTCATTTGCTGAATATCCGCAAGGGTTTCTTTAAATTTAGAAGACATTAATTTTTTACCTGAATTACTGAATTGATCAGCAAATCCATCTGAGAAAATATAAACGGTATCACCTTTTTTCAGTTCGAAAGTATGATTGGTAAATGGTTTTGGAGTTCCGAAATAAATGCCAATTGGTTGTTTATCGGCTTTGGTTATAATTAGTTGATGGCTATTTTCCTTTTTAATTTCTTCATTTATTTGACTTTTAAAAATCCATAAGGGGTTATTTGCTCCTGCATATTGTATGGTTGTATGAACTTTACACACCAAAGAAATATCCATTCCATCCTGTCGTTCCCCTTCAATTCCGGTTTGCTTGAGTAATTTAATAACCCCTTCTCTGAGTTGAAATAAAATTTCATTCGGGGTTGTAATTCCTTTTTCGTTTACAATTTCATTTAAAAGTGTATTACCAATCATACTCATAAAAGCTCCTGGAACACCATGTCCGGTGCAGTCAACAGCTGCAACAATTATTTTTTCATTTTTTTTTGCAATCCAATAAAAATCTCCACTCACTACATCTTTAGGTTTATACAATACAAATGAGTTTGGCAAAAGAGCATTTACATCCTTATCACCAGGTAAAATAGCTTGTTGAATCAGTTTTGCATAATTAATACTGTCGGTTATACTTTTATTTTTTTCTTCAATCTCCTCATATGCCTTTTTTAATTCCACATTTTTCAAACGATGTATCTCCGCTTCTTTTTCAGATTTTTCGGTAGCAAACTGTGTTTCCAGGTGTTTCAATTTATTTGTTGCCTGTTCACCCGTAACCTGCATTTTCACTTCGTAAAATTTTTCTTTGTGTTCTAATGCCTTTTCCAATTGATTTGTTTGTTTGTAAACCTCACCAATGGTTTCATGAATTTGAAATATTTTAGGTTTCGATTTTGTTTTTTCTGCCAGCTCCAATGCAGAATGAAGATATTTTAATGCCTCCTGATAATTTTTTGTTTTTAGATATAATCCACCCAGCTCAAAGCTAGTGGTGGTAATACCTTGAATGTACTTAGAATTTTCTCGCAATTCCAAACTTTCCTTTAAACTTTTTTCTGCTTCCTTATATTTTTCCTGAATTTTAAAAATAACACCCATATCATTCAAGGCTCGTGATTTTCCAAATGAGTTATTTAATTCGGTGTATCCTTCAATCGCCAACTTAATGTATTCTAAAGCTTCATCAAATCGTTTGGTTGCAATCATCACTTTGCCCAATTCATTTCTACACCTGGAAGTAGCGTAGATTTTATTTTTTCCATTCTGAAAAAATTCAAATGCCATTTTGAAGTAGTTTTCAGCAGATTCATAGTCTTTTAAATCATAATGAAAAATGCCAAGTGCAAAGTTTGCCCAACCCTGGAAATCATTGTCTTTTACTTCTTCTGCATGTTTTAGAGCAGCAAATGCGCATTCTAATGCTTCATCGTATTTACCCATCATCAATAATGTATACGACATCATATTTAACGTTCTCGACAAACCTTCATCATCCTTAATTTCTTTGAAAATATCAAGTCCTATTTTAAAACTTTCGAATGTTTTTGGGTCTTGAGTAACATATAAACCAAAATAAGCTTTGTTAATATAACCATATGCAAGGCCCCACCTATCATTGATTTTTAAAGAGAGTGTAAATGCTTCATCTAATAATTCATGACTTTCTTTTAAGAAAAGATCAATTGGAAAAAGATCATCGGAGGTCCATACGAACTTTTGGATAAAGCGAATCCGTTCTTTGGGCTCAGTTACTGAAGGTAATTTTTTAAGAAATTCTTCGAATGACAAATTCATATTTAGAGTATGTTTAAAATTTATCTAATATCCGGAACGATTATGCTGTCAATAAATACTATTTCACAATTCCTCCACTTAACTTTAGCAACTGCGTTTCAGAAATTTTTAAATTGAAACGAGCATCAGACAATCGTTTGAGTGCATCTTCAAAACTTTGTTGAGCAACTTTTAATTCAATGGAAGTACTTGCACCCAACCGAAAACGTTCCAAAGCAATGTCTAAATTTTCTTTAACCAGTAATTTATTTTCCTCTTCAAGTTTTAATACAGAACCATCATCCTGGTATTTTTTAAAGGCTTTTACAAGGCTTGATTGGGTTGCAATTTTTAAATTTTCATAATTATAAGTTGAATTTTCTAAATCCAATTGAAGATTTTTTAAATTGTTTGCATCATTACAACCATTGAAAACATTCCAGCTTGCAGTGAAACCTATATTCAGGCCAAGATTTTGATTAAGTAATGCAAAGCCGGCTTGATTCTGTGCGCGACTGAAAATATAATTTGCATTCAGATTAAATTTCGGATAATAACCTGCTTTACCTTCTTTGATGGCATATTCGGAGATGGTAATATTTTTTTGAGTAAATAACAAATCAGAATTATTCGAAATAGAATTTTTTAAATCTTCATACTTATATTGATTTAATAAAGGGATATTGTCAAC
>JAHEYA010000173.1 GCA_023251855.1 Bacteroidota bacterium | reverse complement strand
AGAGATATTATTAATAAAATTGGATATAAAAAAACAATTATTTTGGGCTTACTGATCTCTGTGATTGGTGCTTTTACAATGATTCCTGCTATTAATTCCGGTTCATTTTTATTCATACTTGGTGCTTTTTTTATTATTGCTTTAGGTTTTTCTTTACAGCAAACTTCTGCAAATCCGCTGGTTTTAAATATAGGAAATCCTGCAACAGGAGCTCATCGGTTAAATTTTGCAGGCAGTATAAATTCATTAGGAACCACCATCGGGCCTATCCTGGTAAGCTTGGCACTATTTGGAAAAATAATAGCTACAGATGCAGATAAAACAGCAGCTTCAATAAGTTCTATTAATAGTTTATATGTGATATTGGCAGTTGCATTTGCTTTGGCAATTGGAATTTTGTTTTTTTCAAAAATCCCTAAATTAGAAATTGAAGAAGACGATTCTGAAATAAAAATTTTGAAAGAACCTTTACTTTTTATTTTGGGAATTTTATTTTTTTTAATAATTGTTTTTTTATTTTTTGTTCTTAAAAACAGCTCAGGGACTCCCACTGAAGGTGTTGTAGATTATAGCAAATTTGCCTTTTTGACCGGCATATTTCTGTTTTTAATAGTGTTGTTTTTGATTCTTTTCTTTTTGTACAAAAAAATAAAAAAGGGAAATAAATTTGAATTAAACGCTTATCCACAGGTTACTTTAGGTATGCTGGCAATTTTCATTTATGTAGGTGTTGAAGTAACCATTCAAAGTAATTTAGGAACCTTACTAAAAACGCCTGAATTTGGTGGTTTAGACAATTCTCAAATCGGGCCTTTTATTTCTTTATATTGGGGCAGTTTAATGATTGGGCGGTGGACAGGGGCGATTGGAGCTTTTAATCTTAAAAAAACTACAAATACGGTTTTAACTCTTGTTATTCCGTTTGTTGCATTAGCAGTTGTTTTGTTTATGAATCACTTGAGTGGTGCGGATGTAAGCGGTTTCTTTTTATATACAATATGTGTTGCAATCTTAATCGGTGGATTTATAATCGGCAAGCAAAAACCTGCATTAACACTGATGATATTTGGAATACTTGGAACACTCGCAATGATCACCGGATTGTTAAGCTCTGGAACCCTTGGTATTTATGCCTTTTTAAGCGGAGGATTATTTTGTTCCATTATGTGGCCTTGCATTTTTTCACTTGCAATAGCCGGACTGGGAAAATACACCAGTCAGGCTTCAGGATTTTTAATTATGATGATTCTTGGTGGAGCCTTTATTCCTCCAATGCAAGGACTTTTGGCAGATTATACTGATATACACATTTCTTATATTATACCTGTGTTTTGTTTTATTTATTTAGCATGGTATGCTTGGAAAGTGAAAAGCGTATTAATTAAAAAAGGCATTGATTATGATACAACAGCTGGTAGCGGGCATTGATATAGGCGGTACCAACACCGTTTTTGGATTGGTTGATTTTTCAGGAAATATTGTATTTAAAGAAACAGTTCCTACCGAACATTTTCCTAACCCAAAGGATTTGGTGGAGGAAGTAGGTGAACACATTAAAAGATCGTTTCTCCGGTTTGATGGTAAATATCAATTAGCCGGAGTTGGAATTGGAGCGCCCAATGGAAATTATTTTAAAGGAACCATAGAATTTGCTCCTAATTTAAAATGGAAAGGTGTTATTCCTCTTGCTCAATTATTTTCTGAACTACTAAATTGTAAAACTATTTTAACCAATGATGCAAATGCGGCAGCAATAGGTGAAATGACTTTTGGCGGAGCAAAAGGAATGCAAAATTTTATTTTCATCACTCTTGGAACCGGCTTAGGCAGTGGTATTGTCGTAAATGGCAAAATGGTTTATGGACATGATGGTTTTGCCGGAGAAATTGGTCATGTGATCATGTTTGCTGATGGAAGGCAATGTGGGTGCGGTAGAAAAGGTTGTTTGGAAACATATTGTTCCGCTACTGGTATAAAGCGAACCTATTCTGATCTGTTGATGAGCCATCATAGGCATAGAAGAATGGATAGGATGGTGGACAATGCCAAATTTATTTATGATAAAGCCATGCAAGGTGATAAAGATGCAATTGAAGCATTTAATTGCACGGGGGATATTCTTGGATTAGCTTTAGCAAATAGTGTTGCATATACCAGCCCTGAAGCAATTTTTTTGTTCGGAGGCTTAGCACAGGCAGGCGATTTTATTTTTAAACCTACTATTGAAAGTTTTGAAAAAAATCTTTTAACCATTTACAAAAATAAAATCAAGATACTTCCCTCTCAATTAACTGAAAACAATGCCGCCATACTTGGAGCTTCTTCGCTACTATGGAATGAAATTGCTGTAAAGTAATGCTTACGCAATATTTCAGATTTCTTATATACCCATTCAAATAAGGATTATTAGTACTTTTGCAGCATCAGGATGGAGGAGAAAATGGAAAAAAAATAATAAAAAATAATCAATATGAAGATTAAAATTTTTTTAATAATAGTAATCATTATAAGTGGTTTGGCGGGTGTAAAATTAGTTTTCTTTCCTTCTCCTTCAACTATAAATAATGCAGCTCAGCAGGCAAGAGGAGCAGCCAATTTGGTATCGGTATATGTTATAAAGCCACAAAAATTGGAAAATAGTATTTATGCATCAGGCACTATTATCGCAAATGAAGAAGTAGAATTAAAGCCGGAAATGGCCGGTAAAATTATTGCTTTGCCTTTAAAAGAAGGTGTTGCAGTTACAAAAGGTGAATTACTTGTAAAAATTAATGATGCAGATCTTCAGGCACAATTAAAAAAAATACAATCTCAATACGAATTAGCAACTACCCAACTTAAGCGCCAGCAGGAACTTTTGAAAATAAATGGAATTAGTCAGGCTGATTTTGATATAGCTCAAAATGCTACTAACAGTATAAAAGCCGATGTAGATGTAATTTTAGCCCAAATTGCAAAAACTGAAATTCGTGCCCCATTCAATGGGTTTGTAGGGTTAAAAAATGTAAGTGAGGGTAGTTTTGTAACTGCTGGATTAACCATTGCTACTGTACTTGAACTAGACCCTGTCAAAATAAATTTTTCAATATCAGAACGTTATGCTCATTTTATTCAAAAAGGGATAAAAGTAATTTTTAGCATTGAAGGAATAAAAGAAAATACCGAAGGTGAAGTGTATGCAGTTGAACCTAAAATCGATATGAATACCAGAACAATTCAGGTTCGTGCAATTTGTCCGAATAAAAAAGGAGCAATTTTCCCAGGAGCTTTTGCAAAAATTCAGGTGTTGCTTAAAGATAATAGTGATGCTATCATGATACCCACTGAATCTGTTATTCCTGAATTAAGAGGTAAAAAAGTATATGTAGTGAAAAATGGGAAAGCACAATCAGTAATGATCGAAACCGGTGTAAGAACAAGTATAGCAGTGCAAGTGCTGAGTGGTTTGAGTATTGGCGACACTCTTATAACTTCGGGTATAATGCAATTAAAACCTGATGCTTTGGTTAAGATCAGTCAACTAAAATGATTTATTTCGTTGACTAGTTTGCGTTAGGGATTGTAGCGAAAATCCTTTTCTTTTTCAGAAAAGATTGAAGCGAAAAGCCCGCCCCTTTCAATTTAAGAAAGGGGAACGCCCAAATGATTTTTTAAATAATATAATTTTTAAAACTATGAATATTTCGTCCACAAGCATAAACAGGCCGGTATTGGCGATTGTAATGTCTGTGATCATTATGTTGTTTGGAGGAATCGGTTACAAATACCTTGGTGTACGCGAATATCCTTCTATTGACCCACCTGTAATTACTGTTAAAACCACGTATTCAGGAGCAAATGCTGATGTGATTGAATCACAAATTACAGAACCGCTTGAAAAAACGATTAATGGTATTCAAGGTGTAAGAACCATCTCTTCCGCAAGTAATCAGGGTTCCAGTACTATCACTGTTGAATTTAATCTGGATGCAAATCTGGAAGCTGCTGCAAATGATGTGCGTGATAAGGTTTCACAAGCAATCAAGCAATTACCGCAGGATATAGATGGTTTACCTACAGTTACAAAATCTGATGCCAACTCGGATGCTATTGTAGCACTGACTCTTCAGAGTGATACAAAAAATCAATTGGAGCTTACTTCTTTTGCAACAAATGTAATTGCTGAGCGTTTACAGACCATTCCGGGTGTTAGCGCTGTTCAGATATGGGGAGAAAAAAAATATGCGATGCGTTTATGGATGAATCCGTCAAAAATGGCGGCTTATAATATTACTCCGCAGGATGTTAAACAAGCCTTGGATAAAGAGAATGTGGAATTACCCTCAGGTAAAGTTTCAGGTGTTTCTACTGAATTGACTGTAAATACAGTTGGAAAATTTACGAATGAAGACGAATTTAATAATATGATCATTAGAATAAATGGTAATGAAATTGTTCGTTTTAAAGATATTGGAAATGCTGTTTTAGGTCCTGAAAATGAAGAGACAATTTTACGACAATCTGGCGTACCAATGATAGGCTTGGGTTTGGTGCCTCAGCCGGGTGCTAATTATGTTGATATCGCAGACGAATTTTACAAACGAGTTGATAAAATAAAAAAAGAATTGCCGAAAGATTTTCAAATTGGAATTGCATTAGATAATACTAAATTTATCAAACGCTCTATTAAAGAGGTAAAAGAAACATTGATCATTGCAATTATTTTGGTGGTGTTAATTATTTATTTGTTTTTCCGTGATTGGCTAATTGCATTTCGTCCGCTGATAGATATTCCGGTTTCCTTGATTGGCGCTTTTTTTATCATGTATCTGATGGGCTTTTCAATAAATGTGCTTACACTTTTAGCAATTGTATTAGCAACTGGTTTGGTGGTTGATGATGGTATTGTTGTTACGGAAAATATTTATAAAAAGATCGAAGATGGTATGAATCCTATTGAAGCTGCACATAAAGGTTCGAAAGAAATTTTCTTTGCCGTGATATCTACTTCCATTACACTGGCTGCTGTATTTATGCCGGTTGTTTTTCTTCAGGGTTTTGTGGGGCGTTTGTTTCGTGAGTTTGGCGTGGTGATAGCCGGAGCTGTTTTAATTTCAGCATTTGTAGCACTTACATTAACTCCAATGTTGAATGCACGAATGGTCAGGAAAAAAAATAAAAAAAGCAGGTTCTATGAAATGACTGAACCATTTTTTGAAAGACTTGTAAATGGCTACTATCAATCGTTAGGGAATTTTATGAAAAAACGTTGGTGGGCGTTTATAATAATTTTGGCAAGTGGAGTTTTTATTTATTTAATTGGAAGTACAATCCCTTCTGAGCTTTCTCCATTGGAAGACAGAAGCTGGTTGCGTATTTCTGTTACTGCTCCTGAAGGCGCTTCTTATGAATATACAGATGATTACATGAAAAAACTTTCCAATTTTATTGGAGATTCATTACCGGAGAAAAAAATATGTTTGACTGTTACAGCACCCGGATTTAGTGGCTCTGGGGCAGTTAATACAGGTATGGTTAGATTGGTGCTAAATGAACCTAACGAACGAAAACGAAGTCAGCAAAAAATTACGGATTATTTAACAAGATCAGTGAAAGCTTTTCCCCAGGCAAGGTCATTTGTGGTTCAGGAACAAACAATTGCTTCGGGTGGTGGAGCAAAAGGAGGACTACCTGTGCAATTTGTTTTACAAGCTCCTAACTTTAAAAAATTGAAAGAAAAAGTTCCTTTGTTTTTAGAAGAGGCTAATAAGAGTAAGGTTTTTCAAGGAGTTGATGTGAACCTTAAATTTAATAAACCGGAATTAAATATTATTATTGACAGAAATAAGGCCAAAGCAGTTGGTGTT
>JAHEYA010000172.1 GCA_023251855.1 Bacteroidota bacterium | reverse complement strand
CAATTATTGAATGTCTCCAAGTGCCGATCGGAGGATTCCAAGTGGCGTTGTCTAATCTTTTATTAAACACGGCAGTATTTGAAGTATCACCCCAAACGATCCAAACATATAATGTATCTGTAGCTGATGTTTTTTTCACATATGAACCGAGGATCAAAAGTGAATCGATATTATAGCCATCATTTTTTGTTACGATTGGGTCGGCGCTGGCTAAAAGCAACGTGGATTTAGGATCTAATACATTTCCTAAAAGTATATCATCAACAAAACGAGTTGAAGTAGGAGAAGATATTTTCACTGTAGAATCCTGATAAACAATTGATACAAAAAGATCCTGATTTGGATTAGCGCTTGTAAGGTCCAAGCCTTTATTTGTCATCACATCACCAATTGGCTCCACCCAATTTCTAAAAGCTCCGGCAGCTCTGTTTACACTTTGTTTAGAAACATACACTTTGGAGTTGGGTGCCATTACGCCTTTTTCATAGGTATGGTCCTGCATATTAAACGCATTTTGACCAATTATTGATCCGCAAAGAATCAAACCGGTCAGCGATAAGTAAATTTTTTTCATGTTATTTTTTTTGTTTTTAAAGAGTTACTATTTTTTTTCGGTGCTAAAGGTAATAAATTGTAATCAAAATAAAAAATAAAAAAAAGAGAGCTCACAAATTTCGTGAGTTCTCTTTAGAGCCTATATAAAATTTATTTAATTACAATCATTTTCATTGTAGGAGTATTTGTTTGTGTCACTTTTAAAGAATAATAGTATACCCCTGCAGAAAGATTTTCGGAATTAAAAGTAATAGTGTGTTTACCAGCATTTTGGATTCCTTCATTTTGAACTGCGATCTTTTTGCCTGTTACATCATAAACGAATAGAGAAACAGGAGCAATTTGGTTTAATTCATAATTGATGTTAGAGAGTGTTTTGGTTGGGTTTGGGACATTCTGATATAATCTTACTTCCTCATTTTTTGAAATTTCTTTAATTCCAACAAATCCTGGTTTAATATTTAAACGAATCATTGGGGTTTCAGTAGTAATATATCCCCAAGCCGGAGTTCCTCCAGCAGTATATATAAAAGTGGTGCGTAGGGGTTGTTCCGTAACTTTATCAGCACCTAAATAAACATATACATTTGGCGTACCTGATGAAACACCTGTTGTAACTATTGTTGCAAGATAAGTACTATCTTTTTGCAAAAGAGTAGAAATAGGCAAAGTAACCCATTTGGCTTTATTGGCATTAGTCGTAATATTATAAACTGCGGATGCAGCAATTTCAGTTGATGGTGCAGCTCCCCATGAATAAATTTTCGCCTGAATAGATGTGCTAATAGCTGTGAGCGAATCCACATAAACTGAGATGGAGCTTGACATTGCATCTAGGTTGAATTCATAAACGCAACCAATTCTGGAATCATCTACATCTCCATCAGTATAATTGTTGGGGCTAGCAAGAGCAGTTTTAACATTATTATCTCTGGCGTAAACAGTATCTGTAACAGCAAAAGTTTTAGTTTTCCAATTACTTGAAGTGTCAGCAGGTAATTCAGTTTCAGTTTGACTTATTTTAAATTGTGTTGTGTAAGATGCAACGGTAGCTGGTGGTGTAAAAGCAGTTGTAATGGAAAGAGTATCCTTTCCAAAAGAAGGAAAAGAGGCAATTGTTGAACTGTTTTGATTGTATACAGAGCTGCCACCAGTTGAAATATTCACATTTAACTTAACATTTGTTTGAGCTGCTGTTCCTTCGTTTGCAACAGCAGAACGAAAACTAACAGGACCTACCTGAGTTTTTGGCGTTTTTGTATAATAACCTCCATCTTTATAGTTAAAATCAGAATATGCCCTATTTATTGAAATATCATTTGCAGGGACATCAGCTAAAGCTACATCATCAATCATCCATGAATAACCGCATCCGGCAGAAGAACCTAAAGAATTTGGGCTATAAAATTGAAATCTGATCCAAACAGTAGCCTGCCCGCCAGCAGTAGCGGAAATGTTAACTTTTACAAGTTGTGGATTAGTAGAACAGTAGTCGTTATTGTTTAAACTTTCGTTTACAACGTATTTAACCCAAGTAGTATTGTTGTTGCTGACAAATACGAATGTGCTATCATAGAACCTTCTGTATTGTTGTTGAAAAGTAAGATTAATATTAGGGTGTCCGGTACAACTTATGGCGGTAGTATTAGTAATATTTGCAACCTGATTGGTGCTACAATTTTTATCAGAATCGAACAATCCAAAACCATTTGTCTGCGTGGTTGAATTTATTTTCGAAATTGCGTAGGAACCCGAAGGGCCGGCTGTGCCTATTACCCAATCTTTCATAGCTCCACTACCAGTAGGAGAGTTGATTGTCCAATTACCTGCCACGGAAAAGTCATCAGACCAAATTATTGATTGAGGAGATAAATTGGGGTTTGATGCACCTAATGCTCTTGTTTGAGAGGGCGATTTGTCATTATTTTTAGTTGTTCCAGATTTTTTTACTTGAATTTCACCAGCTGTACTGATAAAAGCAAAGCCAATGAATAAAAGAGAACCTAAGATTGTAATTTTTTTCATGTTAATTTTTTTTTATATTTATAAAAGAGCCTATTTAAAATTTATCAAAAGGAGCGCAAATTTAATTAGTAAATTGACAATGTCAAATTTTAATTATCGAGACATGGAGCCTATTTGAAATTTATCAGATAATATTTACCTCCCGTTCTAGAACCACATCATATTTTTCTTTAACGGAATCCATTATTTTTTGGGAGAGACCATAAATTTCAATGCCTTTGGCGTTATTATAATTTACTAACACCAATGCTTGCAGTTTGTGAACGCCAGCATCACCAATTGTTTTTCCTTTCCAGCCACATTGTTCGATTAGCCAGCCGGCAGCTAGTTTGACATTTCCATTTTCAAGATTATAACCAACAATAGCGGGAAATTTATTTTTGAGGAGCAAAAATTCTTCATTTGACACTTCGGGATTTTTAAAGAAACTACCGGCATTGCCAATTTCAGCCGGGTTAGGCAGTTTACTAGATCGAATACTGCATACCGCCTTACTAATAGCCTGTATGGTCAACTTTGTAATTCCCATTTGTTGCAATTCTTTTTCGATTGCTCCGTAGCTTATATTAAATACGGGGGTTTTGAGCAATCGGTAGGTAACAGAAGTAATGATAAATTGATTTTTAAATTCATGTTTGAATACACTTTCACGATATCCGAATTTACAATCGGAGTTAGAAAACTTATGAATTGTTTTATCTGCAATATTTAATGCTTCTAATTCAAAAAAGCAGTCTTTTATTTCAACACCATAGGCACCAATATTTTGCATGGGGCTTGCACCAACGTTTCCGGGGATCAATGATAAATTTTCTAATCCGGAATAATTATTTGCAACACATTGAATTACCAGATTGTGCCAAACCTCACCGGCACCTGCTTTAATAAAATAAAAATCTGAATCTTCTTTTACAAGTTCAATTCCTTTGAGATTATTTTTTAAAACCAGTCCATTAAAATTTTTTGTAAATAATAAATTACTTCCACCACCTAAAATTAATTTTCGAGCATTCAAAAAAGCTTTTTGAGAAAGGACTTCCAGTATTTCGTTGACTGTTGATACTTCAGCAAAATAACGTGCAGAGGCGTCAATACCAAAGGTATTTAATTTTTTTAATGAGTGGTTTTTAAGGATAATCATAATGGATTATTAAAAGGAAGTTGGTTGAAAAATTTCTTGTCTCTCTCCTATTTGTTGGCGCCACATTGCATAGTATAAACCTTTTTCATCAAGCAGTTCATCGTGTTTACCATGTTCGATAATTTTACCTTTTTCAAGAACAAATATCTTATCCGCATGCATGATGGTACTTAAACGGTGTGCGATCAGGATAGTTATCAAACTATTATTTTTAGAAAGTTCGCGAATAATTTTGCTTATTTCTTCTTCTGTGATAGAATCGAGAGAGGAAGTGGCTTCATCAAATATTAATAAAGAAGGTTTACGCAACAAGGCGCGAGCAATTGATAAACGTTGTTTTTCGCCACCAGAAACTTTAACACCACCTTCACCAATCATTGTATCTATTCCTTTATCCGCTCTGGATAGAAGGCTTTGACAGGCAGATTTTTTCAACACATCCAAACATTCTTCATCAGTTGCTTGTGGAGCAACGAACAATAAATTTTCCTTTATAGTTCCTGCAAACAGCTGTGTATCCTGTGTTACAAAGCCTATTTGAGAGCGTAGCTGATCCAGATCAATGGACCTACCGTTAGTACGATTGTAAAGTATTTCGCCTTGATTGGGCTGATATAAACCAACTAATAATTTTACTAGCGTAGTTTTTCCTGAACCGGAAGGACCAACAAAAGCAATGGTTTCACCATTTTTAGAATTGAAAGAAATCGTATCAAGAGCTTTATTAGTAGCTGTTTGATGTTTAAAACTAACATTCTTAAATTCTAATGTTTGCAGATCTTTCACTGAAACAGGGTATGTTGGTTTTTCTTCTTTCGGAATATTTAAAATGTTTTGAAAATTTTCAAGTGAGGCTTCCGCTTCACGATACGTGCTAATGATGTTACCTAACTCCTGTAAAGGACCAAAAATAAAAAAGGAGTATATCTGCAAAGAAAATAGCTCACCCAAGGTCATTGAATCTCTAAAAATGAGAAACAATAATAAAAACAAAATACAGCTGCGGAGTGTATTAACAAAGGTTCCTTGAATAAAACTGATACTTCTGATGAATCTAACTTTTTTTAGTTCTAGTCCAAGTATTTTAATAGTAATTCCATTCAAACGATTAATCTCCTGTTCGGCCAATCCCAAACTTTTAACGAGTTCAATATTACGCAATGATTCAGTTGTAGTGCCTGCCAATGCTGTTGTTTCGCCAACAATATTTTTTTGAATTTTTTTTATTCGTCTGCTAAGTACAGAGGTAACAAAGCCCATAAGAGGTACGGATGCAAAATAGACAACTGCAATCATCCAATGAATTTTAATGGCATAAACCATTACAAATACAACACCGATAAGAGAAGTAAATAGAATGCTTACAAATGCAAAAATTAATTTTTCTACATCTACACGGACTTTCTGAAGGGTTCCTAATGTTTCACCGCTACGTTGGTCTTCAAATACCTGATATGGAAGTTCCAATGAATATTTCAAGCCATCAGAGTATATCTGTGCCCCTAATTTCTGGGTTATTACATTCACATAATAATCTTGAAAATTTTTAGCAATTCGTGACATCATCGCAAACCCCATTCCTAATAGAATCAAACATCCTACACCTTTTACATAGTCGGATTTATCATAATGATGTGGGTTAGTAGCGTAATTATCAACAATGTGTTTAAAAACTAAAGGATCACATAATGAAAACAGTTGATTGATAGCTGCTAATATCAAAGCCAATGCAACCAAGCCTTTGTAACGCTTTAGATATTGAATTAATAATTTCATAAACTGTGAAGCAATAAATTTGAGGCAAAGGTAGCAGGTAAATTAAATCAAAAATATAATTTCATAAAAACCTCAGTTATTTGAAAATTTAATTATTTTTGCGCTTTCGTTGAGAATGTTGGCGAAAAAAAACATATAAAGAACTAAAAAACTAAAATGAAAAATCAATCTTTAAAAACACTTGGAATTGCACTTATCTCAGTAGTTGGTTTTACTGCATGTGACGGGCTTGCCAAATTGGTAAAAAATGCTGACAAAATTACTTACAAAGTAACACCTGACCCTATGGAAGTTCATGGTGATAGTATTATTGTGAGTATTAACGGAACCTATCCTGCGCAGTTATTCCCTAAGAAAGTTACTGTAACAACCGTTCCTGTTTTGAAATACAATGGTGGTGAAAAAGCGTTGAAACCAGTAGT
>JAHEYA010000171.1 GCA_023251855.1 Bacteroidota bacterium | reverse complement strand
ACAACCGGATAAGGCGATTTTAAAATATGTTCAGAAACAAGCTCTGTTTGTTTTGATCGCTTAATAAAAGCACGTCTCATTCGTTTTAATATATTTTTTGATTTTTCAAGCTCTTCGGTTTCTACATTATTCATAATATCATCAACAAATTTATAATCATCATAACCAAATTGTATTGATTGTAAGTGTACATTGTAAACACGCACAGTATCACTATTGATCAGTAAATCCGAGTAAATACAAATATTATTGGTTTTGGTGTCAAAAATTATTTTCCCATTCGAAACAATAGGATAGGAGGTAAGTATAGCAACTCCCAAATGATTTATTTTGCCTGTCCCATTAGTATATTCTATATGTGAATGTATTGCTTTTTGAAATTTCAATAACGTATCAAGGTTGTTAAATTGCCTACTGCTATCACGCGTAAAAAATTCCTGTAAGCACATAATATCAGGGCTTTCATCATTTATTAATTCAAACATTTTGTTACGTGTGCCTGCTTTATGACTCCAGTTATAATAGTCGAACAGCCTTACATTGTACGACATTATTTTTATTAATTTCTTAGATTTATCTGGCGTATTATTAGAATTTATTTGTACATATTCTCTCACCTGGTAGCAACCCCCAAGTATAATAAAAAGTGAATAAAAAGCTCTTTTTTTTAATTGTACTCCCCAATAGATAACAAATAATAAATTAACTATAACCAAGATAGGGAAAGCCAATCCAAAGAATGCAATGAACCAAAAATTTTCCGGACTAACATAGGGTGCAAGATAGGAGATAAGTAAACTTACTGCCGCAATATGATTACAGAACATAACAATAGAATTGAAAAAATGACGTTTGCCTTTTTTTTTCTTTTCTTCTGTTTGATTGTTATTTAGTTCTGTTGAATTCAATTTAAAGTTTCATGTTTGTAAAATTTCAATTAGTTAAACCTCCCCTCTCCTTCCGCTTGTGCTCCAAAGCTTCAGCGGAGGAGTATGGAGAGGGGAAGGGGTGAGGTTTTACGAAATTATTTATTACTGGCTTTAAACAAAATTTCTTTTTCCGCTTTTGTCAAACTTTCATATCCGGATTTTGAAATTTTATCTAATATCATATCAATTTGTGTTTGTGTAACTTTTTTATTTTGATTGTATGCTTCATCTGAAACACCACGTTTGTAGGCTACTTTCAGCTTACTTTTGAATGATATTTTAAATAAATTACTTATCCAATCAAAAAAATGATTGATCCATAACGACAAATCTTTGCCTTTTTTATATTGAATAATAAAAATATAACCCATCAATGCTCCACCTAAATGTGCAATGTTTCCACCTAAATTATCATAAGATGCAACATTTAAAATATCTATAAATACAACAAATAATGCAACATAAATTAATTTAACCGGACCAATGAACATCAAATTCATAGTGTAATTCGGAACTAGAGTAGCTGAAGCAATAATTATTGCAGTTATGCCTGCTGAAGCACCAACCATTGGTGATCCAATATAAATATGAAAAGCTGGAATAAGAGTGATCAGCAAAATAGTGATCAATGCTCCAACTAATCCTCCCATCAAATAAAGTGGAATAATTTTTTTTGTTGAAGTATAATCAGATAATATTTGTCCGAACCAAAAAAGAGTAATCAAATTCCATAAAAGATGCATCACTTCAATATGTGTAAACATATATGTGATCAGTGTCCAGGGCTTATAAATAATGCCTTGCAGACTTAATGAAACTGAAATATTATTAATAAGAAGAGTAACAAATTCGGAAAAAATTCCCGAACTGCCGGTTAAAAAAAGTAGTATTCTGAGAACACTTATAAGTAAAAATACAGCAATGTTTATAATGATCAAACGTGTAATAGGATTGCCGCTTCTGATTTTTAGCTTTATATCTTCAATGATCGGATTTGCCATAATTTGCTAAAAAATATGTTTTTTCTTTTGCCAGTATTTGATCAGAATAAAACCAAATAACATACCACCAAGGTGTGCGAAATGCGCCACGTTATCGCCTGGCGCACCTCTTAACCCTGAAAAAAGTTCCGCTGCACCATAAAGAACCACAAACCATTTTGCCTTTATTGGTATCGCAAAATAAATATATAATAGAGTATTTGGAAATAGCATTCCAAAAGCTAATAGTATTCCGAAAACGGAGCCTGAAGCACCCACTACAACCGGTGCATTCAATAGATCTGCTTTATAAATTTGCATATAATCAACTGAAATTTGTAAAGCTTCATGTAAATTGTTTGAACCAATAGCGCTGCTAAATGATTTCGGAATAAGCTCATTATAGTGACTTACGGCTTCCTGTGAACTCATTTTTAAATTATCAGAACTTAAAAAAGTTTGAAAATCTTGTAAGGATGGATTTGCAATATAGTTATTGACAATATCAAGCGCAGGTTTCATTTCAATATATACTACCGCATAATGACAAAGTGCAGCACCAATTCCTGTTATCATATAATACGTTAAAAAACGTTTTGGTCCCCAATAATTTTCAAGTGTATTTCCAAACATCCACAATGCAAACATGTTAAAGAATAAATGCATAAAACTTCCATGCATAAACATATAAGTGACCAATTGGTAGGGCCGAAAATCAGAAGAAAGTGGATAATGTAAGCCTAAAAGATCAGCTAAGTCGTTCCCAAATTGGGCTTCCGCAACTACTGATGCAAGAAAAAACAACCCGTTAATAATCAATAAATTTTTTACAACAACAGGTAGTATCTTAAAACTATTCGGACGATATTGTTCGTAAGACATTTTATGTTTTTTTTGACAGTGCCCACATTTTAAAAGACGTGGCAATTAAAAAAATCCTATTTACTTTCTAAACCTTTTGTCCAATTCTTCAATAGAAAAAGTGGTAATGGTTGGTTTTCCATTAGGTGTGCTATAAGGCATTTTGCAGGCAAATAGTTCATCAATTAAATTATTCATTTCTTCTTGTGATAAAACTTTACCCGACTTTATTGACATACTGCGAGCCATTCCACGTGCAAGATTTTCACGTTTGTTTGATTTTAATTCCTGGAAATTTTGCTTGTAATTCTCAATCAGTCCTTCCAACAAAGCTACAGATTCATAACCAACAGTATCAGCCGGTACTCCATGAATTACATAGGTGTTTTTACCAAACTCCACAATATCAAATCCAATTTCTTTTATTTCATTTTCCAACTCTTTCATCAACGCAAAATCAGTAGTAGTAAGTTCTATCGTTTTTGGAAATAATTCCTGCTGTGTGGTTGATTTATGCTTTTCAAATGTTTCTAAAACGCCTTCATACAATATCCGTTCATGCGCTCCTTGCTGGTCTATCACCATAAACCCGGTTTTTATATGTGATAAAATATATTTATTATGTAACTGGTAGGTTAATTTTTTGTTGCTTTCATGAAGCTCGTGATCCCAGTCAGTATTAATAGTTTGCTGTGTCTCTTCTTCCTTCTTTATTTCAAATTCCAACTGATTATCTGTATGTCGGCTATACATTTTTTCCCAATTAGAACGATTGGAAAGCTCTCTGTCAGAGGGTGTATAGTTTGGTGGTGAATCCGTTTTGAATGGATTAAAATTAGGATCAACTTTGATGGTCGGCTGCTTAAAAACACCATCAACAGGTTTCAATGGCATATTATAAAGGGATGCTTCCTGGTTAAAATCAATACTTGGTGCAATATTGAACTGACCTAATGATTTTTTAACAGCTGAACGTAAAAAAGCATAAATCGCTTTTTCATCTTCAAATTTTACTTCCGTTTTTGTCGGATGTATATTGATATCAATAGTTTTAGGGTCAACATCTAAAAGTAAAAAGTAAGAGGCATAACTATCAGTTGGTAACAATTGTTCAAATGCGGATTGTACTGCATGATGCAAATAAGGATTTTTAATAAAACGTTTATTCAAAAAGAAGAATTGTTCACCACGTGTTTTCTTAGCAAATTCAGGCTTTATAACAAAACCTTTTATTTTTACAATGCCTGTGTTTTCTTCAACAGGTACCAAACGTGTATTGTAAGAATTTCCAAAAATAGCCATTAGTCGCTGTTTTAGGGATCCAGCTTCTAAATGAAAAATTTCGGTAGTATTACTATGCAGACTAAAAGCTATATGCGAATTTGGAATAGCAACCCTTTGAAATTCATCAATGATATGGCGTAATTCAATGGAATCATTCTTTAAAAAATTTCTACGGGCAGGAATATTATAAAATAAATTTTTTATTGAAAAGGAGGTGCCTTCAGCAGTCATGCATGCCTCTTGGCTTTTTATCTCACTGCCTTCGATGTTTATTTTAACTCCTATTTCATCTCCGATTCGTTTTGTTTTTAGCTCCACTTGTGCAATAGCAGCAATAGATGCCAAGGCTTCACCTCTGAATCCCATAGTGCGTATGGCAAACAGATCAGCAGCTTTACTTATTTTTGAAGTAGCATGACGTTCAAAGCTCATGCGGGCATCTGTTTCACTCATTCCACAACCATTATCAATTACTTGAATAAGTGTTTTTCCTGCATCTTTTACAATTAATTTAATGATGGTGCTTCCCGCATCCAGTGCATTTTCCATCAATTCCTTAACGGCAGAAGCAGGTCGTTGAACAACCTCACCGGCAGCAATCTGATTGGCTACTGAATCGGGTAAAAGATGTATAATATCTGACATAGAGTTTTCTTCTATACAAAAATAGTACTATTAAATGAATGTTGACGATTTGTCAGGATTGTTTTGCCCCTAGTGGATGTTCATTGAAAATGTGAGTTGCAAGTTGCTCCTTGCTTATGCGATTTATACTAAAGAAAGGCAATTTCAACTTTTCCTTAGCAACTCTTTCAATAACGAAACAACTTCAAAAATTTGGAAAGAAAAATAGTAGAACATAAAAGTAACTGCAAATGTGATTCGTTCAGGTTGGTTTTTGTTGATCAGTAAAAATATAAAAATAATTAAAATGCTCGAAAAAAGCCTGATAGCAGTCGAACCCATATAGGCACGGATAAAACTTTGAGAAGATTTTTTATTTGATTTCATCAACAATGGATGAACAATCATTATCGAAACAAAAAAATAGAGCAGTATAAAAGGAGCATAAACCGAATGAAAATTTTTAGGTAAAAACTGATTCCAAAGCAAAGTGATTAGTAAAAGCAGGAGAGAGAAAAGTATTGTTTTTTTTACCATGTAATGCTAATTCAAGCTCATTGTTTACTTTTTTTTCAAAACATCTCTCACCACAAAATAAACTGCTCCGAAAACAGATAATAGAGAAAGTATCAACGTGAAAATTGGAAATTTTGAGATCGCAAGCCATTTGTCGACTTGCTTGCCTGCCAATACACCTCCCAAAATGATAACAACCATTTGTATGGCCATTCCGGAATATTGGATATAACTGTTATCAGGCCGTTTTTTCGGCAAGTTTGGAGCCTTCTGTTCGTTCACCTTTTATATCTTTAATAACTGCACCCATACTGCAAGAACCCGAGAATATTGCTCCCGGCTCTACTGCTATTTTATTGGTAACAATATCACCTGTAAGTTTTGCCGAAGCTTTTAAAGTCAATAATTCGGATACTATTATTTTTCCTTTTATTGTTCCAGAAACATCTGCATTCTGACACATTGCTTCTCCGTCTATACTACCGGAAAGGCCAATAACCAGTTTGCCTTTCACAGTGATAGAGCCTGTTAAGGAGCCATCAATACGAATATCTCCATTCGTTGAAACATCTCCTTCTATAATGGTGCCTGCTCCAATTAAATTTACGGATGGTGATTCTGAATTGTTTTCTTTTGCCATAGGTTTACTAAACATTTTGTGAAAATTAATTACTTATCGTTGCGAAGCTAGTTCAAAATGCAGAAAAAACAAAATTATTTAAAATT
>JAHEYA010000170.1 GCA_023251855.1 Bacteroidota bacterium | reverse complement strand
CGATAGTATTTCTTTTTACAAAAAAGAGAATACCAGTTATATTAAAATAAATGGAAAGGATAGATTGATTGAAGGTACTTATTATTATTTCTCTGTGCCCTATCCGGGGCGGTCAATAGGTGACATACTAAAAGGAAATTTTGCTCCTGAAAACCGCAAAGGTTTCTATGGAATAAAACTGGAGGATCATAGACTGAAAGTATCTGAAAGATAATACAAAACAAATCAATGAAACTTTCCGTCATCATTGTCAACTATAACGTTCAGCATTTTTTAGAGCAATGCTTACATTCCGTTCGCAAGGCTTCAAAAAATGTTAGTACTGAAATTTTTGTTGTCGACAACAATTCGGTTGATGGATCAATACCCATGCTGAAATCGAAATTTTCCGAAGTACAATTAATCGAAAATAAAAAAAATACAGGCTTTTCATTCGCCAATAATCAAGCAATTAAAATTGCCAAAGGCGAATACATATTGTTATTGAATCCCGATACTGTGGTGGAAGAAGACACCTTTGAAAAAATTGTTGCGTTTATGGATTCACAACCTGATGCTGGAGGTTTAGGTGTAAAAATGCTGGATGGAAAAGCAAAATTTTTGCCTGAATCAAAACGTGGTTTGCCAACTCCAATGGTAGCTTTTTATAAAATGATCGGGCTTTCTAAAATTTTTCCTAAATCAAAAACGTTCGGAAGATATCATCTTGGTTTTTTAGATGAAGATAAAATTCACGAGGTGGAAATCCTCTCAGGAGCATTTATGTTATTACGCAAAACTGTATTGGATAAGGTGGGACTGCTAGATGAAGCTTTTTTTATGTATGGTGAAGATATTGACTTGTCATATCGCATTATTTTAGGCGGATATAAAAATTATTATTTCCCTGAAACACGTATCATTCACTACAAAGGTGAAAGCACAAAAAAAAGCAGTATCAATTATGTTTTTGTTTTTTACAAAGCAATGGTTCTTTTTGCTCAGAAACATTTTTCTCAAAACAATGCGCAGTTATTTTCTGTTCTCATCAACATAGCGATATACCTGCGTGCTGGAGCTGCACTAACAATTCGGTTTTTAAAATCTATCGCATTACCAGCCTTTGATTTCGGTTTAATCTTAGTTGGTTTATTTTTTATTAAAGATGTTTATGAGAAAAATATAAAAATTGTTGAAGCAGGGTATTACTCTGATTCACTTGTTACCATTGCTTTTACAGTATATATATTAATCTGGATGTTTACTGTTTATCTCAGTGGAGGTTATGACAAACCAATTCGCTTGCTTCATATTTTAAGAGGAATTTTAATTGGAACAGGCTTAATTTTAATTGGTTATTCATTATTGCCTGAAGTATATCGTTTCTCAAGAGCGTTAATTATATTAGGAACCGGCTGGGTAGTAATTTCTTATTTGATTTCAAGATTAACGTTTCATTTGGTCGGTTTAAGATCGTTTGATCTAAATGTTGATACCAGTAAACGTATTGCAATTATTGGCAACCAGGAAGAATTTGAACGGGTAAACGGATTATTAAAACAAACCAACATTAATTCTGGTTTCCTCGGTTTTGTGAGTGCTGATGATATTGTTAGTGCTAACAGCAACTATATTGGAAACATTAATCAAATAGAAGAAGTAATTGAAATTTATAAGATCAATGAAGTAATTTTTTGTTCCCGTGATATTTCTTCTCAACGTATAATTGATTATATGCACACGCTTGTTTCTGCAAATGTTGATTTTAAAATTGCTCCTCCTGAAAGCCTCTCTATCATTGGTAGCAATTCTATTGATACTGCAGGTGACCTTTATATAATTGATGTAAACTCAATTGGTAAGCCAAAAAACAAACGCAATAAACGTTTGTTTGATGTGCTTTCAAGCCTTTTATTTACAGTGCTTTCACCAATTTTTATTTTAATTCAGCATAATAAAACAGGTTTTATAAAAAATATTTTTTCTGTTTTATTTAGTTTCAAATCGTGGGTGGGATATGGAAATGATGTGAACGAACATTTACCAAAATTAAAACCATCAGTTCTCTCTCCTGCTGATGCAGTAAAAAAAATAACCATTAGTATAGATACCCGAAATCGCTTACACCTGGCTTATTCTAAAGATTATAAAATAGAAAATGATTTAAGGATTGTATGGAAATGTTTGAGAATGCTGGGAAATTGACTCCTCCACTTATTTCATCAACATAAGTCGTGAAGTATAAATTTTATTCCCCGCCTGAATTTTCACAAAATAAAGTCCTGAAGGCAAACCTTCTCTGTTAAGCTTTACTTGTTTAATATCCTGAGAATTTTTAGTTTCAGAAACAACTGTTTTGTGTTTCACAATTTTACCTACACCATCATATAACTCAACACTTATTTCGCCAACAGATACACTTGTTTCAAACTGAACAGTAACATCAGTATCAGAAGGGTTTGGATAAACAACTACACCTTTTAGATTAATATTATCTTCAGTTACGGTACTCGGATTAACAATGGTTGTACTATCCACTTTTGCAACGAATAAAGAATTATCGGTTGTAGAAAAACCATTTACGTTGATGGTGCCAAAAGATGCAGCTGTTCCAAAAAAACCGGTGGTAAAACAACTTCCTGTGTTGGTCGTGGCTATTCCTTTACCCATGTCAGGATTTACACCACCACCGTGAACTACCCATTTTGCTTTACCTAAATTATTAAGCCCGGCAACAAATGCATCATCCTGATTGTTACTTACTGAGGTAATCGTATCAAATTGAGCTGTTCCAAAAAAAGAACCGGCAACATAGCTATTTCCTGAAGTATCTATACTTATCCCATTGCCCTTATCCGGTTGCGTGCCTCCAAATCTTTTCATCCATTTTACATCTCCTTTGTAATCATATTTCCCAACAAAAATATCTTCAGCACCTGCGCTTATAAGAGTAATTGTATCAAGACCTCCACCAAACAAAGAGGCACCATTAAAAAAGCCGGTAATAAAATTATTTCCTCCATCATCTGATGAGATAGATAATCCCTGATCATCTAAAGTGCCTCCTGCTTTTTTAGCCCATACTGCATTTCCGGCAGCATCATATTTTGCCAATAAAATATCACTGCCACCTGCACTGATAAGTGATGTACTACCAACCATTGCGGTGCTGTTAAAATATCCTGTAATGTAGCAGTTGCCAGCATCGGTAGTTACACTTTGTCCTCTGTCATCATCTGTCCCTCCGGCACTTTTAGCCCAAATAAAAGTTCCTGTACTATCATATTTAGCAATAAAAGCATCATAATTTCCGAGACTTGTTAATGCAGTTGTTCCAAAAGTAACAGTATTTCTGTATGCCCCTGTAACATAGCAGTTGCCTGAATTGTCGATGGTGATACCGTTTCCAACATCCCAACCTGTTCCACCGCCTTTTTTTACCCACAGTGCATTACCACTCGGATCATATTTTGCAATGAAAACATCATAGTCACCACTACTGGTAACTGATAGTGTTCCGAAGGTAGCAGTTACAGAAAAAAGTCCTATTACATAAACATTACCGCTTGCATCTGTGGTGATCCCATTTCCATAATCATAGTTATTTCCTCCCGCTCTTTTTGCCCACTTGAATACGCCATTTACATCATACTTGGCAATAAAAACATCACTAGCAAAAATATTGCTGGTTACAGTAGCTACTAAGGTTGTTGAACCAAATTTTAGAGAGTCCTCAAACCACCCTGTAATATAGCTGTTACCCATTTTATCAACAGTAATTGCATATGATTCCACTTTTTGAGATCCTCCGGCACTCTTTGCCCATGCCCAGTTTTGAGCAACAGAAAATGTACTATTTAATAGGTAAAATGTAATAGATAAAATTATCGTTAAGAATATATTTTTTTGTTTCATGGATTGATTTTTAAATATTACCTATTAAATATTACCTAAATATTACCTATCTTAAAAGTGTTACATCTCCGTTTTTGAAAAACGTTTTTCCATTGTTCAGTTTAACATATGCTTTCCAAACATAAACACCCTGATCACATAATTTGCCTTTATAATAACCATCCCAGCCTTTTTTAATATCAAGTGATTCAAAAACTAACTCTCCCCAACGATTATAAATACTCAATTCATATTCAACCACTCCATAAGTGTATGGAAAAAAAACATCATTATCGGTACTAAATAATGTATAAGTACCTCCATTGGGTCCTGAACCATTTGGGGTAAATGCATTTGGGTAAATAACATCCGAATTTGTTACTACCTCCTTATAGGCAGTATCCCTACATCCGAATTGAGAAATAGCAACCTGTTGGATCTGGTATGTTCCAACAGATGAATATAAATATTGAGGATTTGTAGCAGTAGAAGTACCGCCATCGCCAAAGTTCCAGATATAAGTACTTGCTCCGGTAGAAAGGTTAGTACAAACCAGTTGCTCATAAGGTAGGTCAAAGCTCGTTTTGTTGGTAGTAAATGCCGCAGTAGGATGTGGATGAACAACTATAGGATATTGAGGAGAAATATTATTATTACCACAACCACCAACTGTCGTGACCTTTATGGTAACTTGGTAAGTTCCCGGTTGTGCATAGGTATGAGATGGATTCTGAATTGCTGATGTATTATTGCTTCCTGAACCAGGATCCCCAAAACTCCATGTCCAGGTATTGATTGTATCGGCTGCTCCGGTGGGAAGGTATGAAGCATCGGTAAAATTAACTGTCAACGGATAACAACCCGAAGTAACATCAGAGAACAAAGAGTCTTTAGGTATAATTGTAACAACAGATATTATACCTGTATCATGAGCAGCTAAGGTACAAGGCATGCCATTGGGAAGTATACTATGCATAGACATATGAGGTGTTGGGAATTGATCAATTGTATAGGTGTGTTGAATAACTGCAAGAGGAGAAAAAGTTATAACAGTTCCATCACCAAAATCCCAGTCATAGGACGTTGAAGTGCTACTAACTGCAGTAAAAGTAACCGTAAGGGGCGGACAACCGGATTTTGGAGCAAATGAAAAATAACCGGCAGGTCCCGGAACAAAAACGCTGTCAACTATGGTATCGGTACATCCCGCACTATTGGTTACGATAAGGGTTACAAAATAAGGTCCTCTGACTGTATAGTTGTGATCAGGGTTTTTCAGGTTAGCAAAAGCACCATCACCAAACTGCCAGAACCATCCGGTTATAGCGGTTCCGGTAGAGTGATCTCTGAAATGCATTTGCGTAAACTGGCATCCGATTGTTGGCACAGAATCATTGAAAGCAGCAACAGGGTGTTCAATGCGCACTTGGTGTTGAACAGCACTATCACAACCATTTGCATCAGTAACGGTTAGGGTAACTGTATATATATTGTCGGTAGCATAACTATGGCTTATGGTATCGGCTCCTACTGTTTGAGGCGGAGAACCATCACCAAAATTCCAGGTATAGGTAGCAGGTTGAAACACAGTACTGGTTGAAGCATTAAAAACAATAAGCTCATGACGGCAAGCAAATGAATCCGAAACAAAAGCCGGAAAAGGGAAAGTAGGATTAATGTATTGGGGTTGCGAGAATGTTTTTGCACAGCCATTCTTGTCGGTCACAGTCATTGTAACCGTGTAAGATCCCGGCAACGCATAAACGTGACTTTTAGATGGAGTTAAAACAGTATCATTTGGTGTGCCATCTCCAAAATTCCATACCCACTTAACAAGGGCCGAATCGGAAACCGAATTATCTACCAATACTGTAGCAAGTGGTGCACATCCTGCAGTTACAGTTGCATTGAAGCCGGGCGTTGGGCCATATACATTTACAATGTGTGTTACGCTATCCTTACAGCCGTTCACATCAGTAATCACCAGTTTAACTGTATCCTTTCCCGGAGTAAAATAAATATAGTTTATAGGTGTAAAAGCGATTGAAAAAGTACCTGA
>JAHEYA010000011.1 GCA_023251855.1 Bacteroidota bacterium | reverse complement strand
AAACTGAAGGACAATACCGGTTTTACCTATTCTTCGGGAACTTACTGTACATCCGGAACCACTGCTACTCCTACTATAACAGGTCTGCCGGGAGGTGTTTTTTCGGCTACTCCTTCAGGATTGTCGCTTAATCCTACTACCGGAACAATTACTTTATCAACCAGTACTATTGGTACTTATAACCTTTGTTATCATACAAATGGAACTTGCCCGGATTCGTCTTGCATAACAATGACCATTACTAATACCACACCTTCCGCGAATTTTAGTTATGTGGGTGGCCCGTTTTGTCAGAATGGAAACGATCCGGCCCCGGTGTTTGGTTCCGGTGCAAGTGCCGGAACATTTACAGCTAGTCCTGCCGGTTTGGTTTTTGTAAATGCGAATACAGGGGTGATAGACCTTTCGGCCAGTGTGCCGGGAACATATACCGTTACCAACAGCATTCCACCGAGTGGCACCTGTTTGGCTGCAACAGCAACTACAACTGTAGTGATCACTAATTCAGATAATGCTTCATTTACGTATTCATCAGCCACTTATTGTAAATCAGGAACACCACAAACGCCTAATATCAGTGGCTTTCCAGGAGGCACATTTTCATCCACACCGGTCGGTTTATCTATTGATTCGGTAACAGGCACTATAACATTATCAACAAGTCAATTGGGTTCTTACACTCTCTCTTATACTACCCATGGGCCTTGTCCGAATACAAGCTCCATAACAATGACAATTGATAGTTTAACACCGGTTGCAACATTCAGTTATCCGGGAGGGCCTTTCTGTCAATCGGGCAATGATCCATCTCCTATATATGGTGTTGGTGCAAGTGCTGGTGTTTTTTCTGCAACACCTGTTGGGTTGGTGTTTGTGCATATTAATACCGGTCAAATTGACCTGTCGGCAAGCTCCCCGGGCACTTACACTGTTACTAATACGATCCCTGCAAGTGGCTCCTGTGCTGCTGCAATAGCAACAACAACAGTAACTATCAGTTCAATGGATGATGCTTCTTTTGTATATTCATCAGCAACATATTGTCAAACGGGAACGAATCCAACACCTGCTATTACCGGTTTACCGGGAGGTACATTTACATCTTCTCCGGCAGGGCTTTCCATAAATCCGTCAACGGGAGCCATTAATCTGGCAACCAGTATTGTTGGTTCTTATACTGTTACTTATTCTACCAGTGGCCCTTGTCCGAATACAAATTCAATAACTATAAGCATTACCGCAAATATTACTTTTGCAGGCTTTCATTATACAGCTACAACGTATTGCAAAAACGGAACAAATCCATTGCCAGTATTTGACCCGGGAGCAACAGCAGGTGTTTTTACTACTAATCCGATAGGTTTAGCATTTGTAAATATAAATACCGGTGAAATTGATCTTGCATCAAGCCTACCCGGAACGTATTACGTTACCAATACAGTGCAAGCCGGAGGAGGCTGTTCAGGAGCAACTGCAGTGGACTCGGTGGTAATACTTCCTGCTGATAATGCTTCTTTTGTTTATACTTCTGCAACCTACTGTATATCAGGAAACCCTCAAACGCCCATAATAACGGGCTTCGCGGGAGGAACGTTTTCGTCAACACCATGGGGCTTATCCATTAATCCTTCTACTGGCACAATCACTCTTTCTGCAAGCTGGGTTGGTGTTTATACACTTTCTTATACTACCAATGGTGTTTGTCCGAGTACAAGCTCAATCACTATGACCATTACGAACAGTACACCGTATGCTAATTTTGATTTTCCGGGCTCTCCGTTTTGTCAGAATTCAGTGAACCCATCACCGGTTTTTGGAACAGGGGCCAGTGCGGGAATATTTACGGCATCGCCAGGAGGTTTAGTGTTTGTGCATGTAAACACGGGTCAGATAGATCTGGCGGCAAGTACACCGGGCACTTACATTGTAACAAACACCATTCCGCCAAGTGGTACATGTGGTGCTGTGAGCGCAATTGACACCGTTACTATAGGGCCAGCCGATGATGCTTCATTTGTTTATTCATCAGCAACATACTGCCAAACAGGACCAAATCCAACACCTTCAATAACAGGTTTAGCTGGTGGAACATTTTCTGCACTTCCACCAGGTTTATCAATAAATCCGACAACCGGAACAATTAACCTAACAACCAGTGCTGTTGGTGCATACACACTTACCTATACTACCAATGGGCCTTGCCCGAATACCAGTTCAATTGTGATGACCATTAATTCAACTAATAGTTCTGCAACATTTAGCTATCCGGGTTCACCATTCTGCCAGAATGGAACCAATCCGTATCCAACATTTGCTACAGGAGCAAGTGCGGGTACATTTACTTCTTCACCGGCCGGTTTAGTATTCGTGCATGTGAATACAGGGCAGATCAACTTATCGGCAAGTGCAACCGGAACATATACCATTACCAATACAATTCCGGCCAGTGGTGGGTGTGCTGCAGTAGTAGCAACCTCAACAATTACTATAAATGTTCCGGACGATGCTTCTTTTGTGTATACTTCAGCAACTTATTGCACATCAGGAAACCCTCAAACACCTTTATCAGTGGCTACTCCGGGTGGGACATTTTTTGCAACGCCTCCCGGATTGTCAGTAAATCCTTCAACCGGCACCATTACTTTATCAACCAGTACACTGGGCGTTTATACACTATACTACCGGACAAATGGGACTTGTCCGGATACAAGCTCTATAACGATGACCATTACCAATACTACACCATTTGCCAACATTAGCTATCCGGGTTCGCCATTCTGCCAGTTTGGAACCAATCCTTACCCCAATTTTGGCCCGGGTGCCAGTGCAGGTACATTCACTGCAAGTCCGGCAGGATTGGTATTTGTGCATGTGAATACAGGACAAATTAATTTATCATTGAGTGCACCGGGAACGTATGTTGTTACCAATACTATTCCGGCAAGCGGAACCTGTGGTGCTGTAAGTGCAACAACAACGGTTGTTATAGGGGGCGCTCCGGTAGCGGTTGCTTCAACAACTTCGGCAAATATATGTACACAAGGAGCAACATCTATTAATTTAACAAGTTCAACACCGGGAACAACTTTTGCGTGGACAGTAATTCCAACCAATGTAACAGGGACAGCGCCTGGTTCAGGCTCAACTATTTCTCAAACATTAACATACTTGGGAACAACTGCCGGCAGTGCGGTCTATACCATTACTCCTACCGCAGGCGGTTGTCCGGGGCTACCAATAACCGTAACGGTTACAGTTCATGCATTGCCTGTGGTTGATACATCTTCAATTGTAATTACAAAGGCAAATTGCGGTAGTACTACCGGTGGAATACTTGGTGTATCAATGACTTCGGGACACCCTCCATATACTTACCAGTGGAAAGACTCGTTGGGAAATATTGTAGGAAACAGTGTTGACTTAGGTAATGTGGGCAAAGGCAAGTACACGCTAACAGTTACTGATTCCAATGGTTGTGTATCTTCCATAGCCGGGCCATTTACAGTAACCGCTACACCATCAGTTATTGCAGCCTTTACAGCTAATCCAGTAACCGGGCAAACGCCATTAACAGTAAACTTTACCAACAACAGTTCGGCAAACGCAACAATTTATTTGTGGGAATTTGGAACAGGGGATACCTCACATGCAAAAAATCCATCGTATGTATATGTTCCTTTAGGAGATTTTACGGTTTGTTTGATTGCTGATAATGGTTTCGGATGTAGTGATACCATTTGTGATTCTATAAATGTATTCATTAATTCGGCATTTATTGTACCGAATATATTTACACCAAACGGAGATAATATTAATGATGTATTTAGCATAAAAGGACAGGGTTTAAAAACGCTGGAGGTAATTATTTTTAATCGTTGGGGGCAAAAAGTGCATACCATAAATACAGTAAATGGAGGATGGGATGGCAGAACAGCAAGTGGTGTACCGGCAGTAAGTGGTACCTATTATTATATCATTAATGCAACCGGGGTGGATGATAAAAAATATTTTGAAAAGGGAGCTTTTGAGCTCATCAGGGATAAATAAGGGCATCTTGTCTTACTTTAAATAAAACTGCTCAAATAGCGGCAGGCTATATCCTTCAAAGGGTGGAGCTAAAAAACACACTATAAAATTATGTTATTAAATATTTTCAAAAAAGCAACATCCCTTTTAGGAATAATTCTCTCCATTAGCTGTTATTTATTACCTGATGTTTCGTTTGCTCAATATACTAAACTGCTTGATTTTGCTGACACTACAAATGGAATCAATCCAAGAGGCACTCTTGTTTCAGATGGATTGTTTCTATATGGAATGACAAATAAAGGGGGGACAAATGGAGGTGGCAACATTTTTAAAATAAAACCCGATGGAACATCCTATTCTGCTATTTTTCAATTTGACAGTATAAATGGGACAAGCCCTTTTGGTTCGCTGATTTTGGATAGTGTTAATTTGTATGGAATGACCCCCCAAGGTGGCAACACTAATATGGGTGTGTTATTCAAAATAAAACGGGATGGGACAGGATACACCAAAATGATAGATTTTGCAGGTAGCGCAAACGGAAGTTATCCTGTTGGAAGCTTAATTGAGAATGGAGCATTTTTATACGGTATGGCGCAGTATGGTGGCGCCAATGATATGGGAACACTATTTAAAATTAAAACAGATGGAACAGGATATTCCAGATTGTTTGATTTCGATAGTTTAAGCGGTCGATTTCCATTTGGTTCTTTGATTTCAGACGGAACCTATTTATATGGAATGACAAATCAAGGAGGAATAAATAACCTGGGGGTGATCTTCAAAATAAAAACAGATGGAACAGCATTTTCCAAACTACTTGATTTTGCTGGTGCTGCAAATGGGCAGTTTCCACGTGGTTCCCTTTTTTTTGATGGGATATTTTTATATGGAATGACCGATCAGGGAGGGGCGAATGATATGGGAGTGGTGTTTAAAATAAAACCCGATGGCTCTGCATATACTGATATACTTGATTTTGCCGGCACATCGAACGGGAGATCTCCTTGGGGTTCATTGATCTCGGATGGAGTTTTTTTATACGGGATGACACGAGCTGGAGGAGCAGATAATACATGTGGCTCAGATGGGTGCGGGGCACTTTTTAAAGTAATGACTGATGGAACAGGTTATACCAAGTTAGTTGATTTTGGTGCTTCAAATGGAAGTGCTCCTTATGGTGCCTTGGTTGCGGAAGGAAGCTTTGTGTATGGGCTCACAGCCAATGGTGGTAGCGGGTCCTGTATAACAGGTTGCGGAACTATATTCAGATATGATTGGCCCGTTGGCATAACAGAAAGCGTCAAGAGTACCGATTTTAATGTGTTTCCAAATCCTTTTAGTTCTCAAACAACTATTTTATTTAATAATGATATAAAAAAGGGAGAAGTTAAAATTGTTGATGTGCTGGGTAAAGAGTTGAGAACACTGCGCTTTACAGGGGAAAGATTAATTATTGAGAGAGGAGAACTATTGTCGGGAATTTATTTTATTCAATTAAAAACGGAACAAGGAGTTGTATCAAAAAAATTGATTCTCACTTATTAAAACTCAATCTTCATTTCATTTTGAAGTACTCCCTCCATATGCATCCTTGCATAATAAATTCCTGGAATTAAATCTTTAGTTCTAAACGTATAATATAGTTTACACTTCCCTTTATCGTGTCCAAAGTCCTTAAAAAGCAATTGAACTAAATGTCCGTCCTTGTCATATATTCCAATCGTTACCTTTCCACTCACAGGAACTGTATAATCAAAAACACCATCAATTTTTGTTGCTCTTCCATTAACGTTATTACGACCTTCCTGAAGATATGTTATATCATACGAAGGAATTTCACGGCCAGTAAGCTTTGAAACAAAATTTCGAAATTTGATCACAATATCTTTTTCTCCGCCACAGATACTTGCTAAAGAATTATTATCTGATAGTGTCCAAACGGCCTGCTGTGCGGTACTATTTGAATACTGTTTGCTCGTATCAATAAAATATGCCAACTTTATTAAGTTACTGTCGGCCAACTTTCCGAAAGTAAAATCGGAGTTGTATTCAGGCGAAGCGTTATGCGCCTGGCAACACATACCGAATACATTTAAAGTTTTAAGTTGATTCGCATTTACAAAAAACTCTTCGGATCTGGTAACCAGCAAATCCTGTTCGTTATTTTTTTTTGAATCTAATATTCGCCCGTCTTCTATCTTTAAATCAAGTTTGTGATTTGTTAAATTTTTTATTTTCATTTCAATAACATCTCCAGTGAATCCTCCTTTCCCTTTGATTGAAAATTTTATTAATCCTTTTTTTGAGGCTTCCTCAATTGAAATCGAATTGCTGGAAAATACAGGAACTTCGGCAACACTTAATGTCAATACAATAAAACTGATTGATTTAAATGATTTCATGGAACCTCCCTTTTTTAGAACATTTGCTCTAGAACGGAGAAATCAGGATAAAATATATGGGAAAGATGAAATATTTCTTTGAAAACTAAAGCATCGTCTTGTAAAATTAATTTGACGAAGCCCCTTAATTTACGCCTCTATTTCAATTTCCATTCTAAGCAAATGGCTTGAAAAGTTTTTTCCAAGTGTATCCATTCTCAGAGAGCGTGATGCTCCGCCATCCAACGCTTGATTACAAACAAAGTTGAGTGATTCAATTGCATCCCATTCATAGCGTATTACAGCGCCTTTGATAAGATCTTTAAAATGAGTTTTCACTTTTTCGGCTGTTACTTTTTCTTTGATAATAGCGTAAAATTCAGGGGACCTCGCCATAAGACCAATGTTACAAACATTGTTTTTATCGCCTGAACGGGCACTTGCTATTTCCAGTAGTTTTATTTTTTTCATTATTCCAGTTCGTTTTTGAAACTTTACAATTTCTACAACTTTCATTTTTTGACCTCATCCCCAACCCTTCTCCAAAGGAGAAGGGAGCTATGGGCATTTAAGTCCTCTCCTTTGGAGAGGATTTGGGTGAGGTTTTTTAACGATTTTCAACTTTCAACAATTTCAACTTTCTCTTTTACCCATTCTCTTGGAATAAGTGTGGGCCATAGGCTTAACATCAGTCGATCCGTTTTACCCCAACCGGGAATACCAATTAATCCGGGAGGACCATTTAAACCAAGACAAATAATGGATTGCATACATATTTTCCCGGTTTTTAAATCATTGTGTTTAACTACCACACGTATTCCAATTTCATTTATTTCATCAAGTATTTCTTTAGCAGGAAGAGGTGCCGCATCTCCATGAATTCCATTTGTGCCAATCAATGAAAACTCTGCTCTTTCAATATTTACAGGCAGTGTAGACCAAATTTCTTTTACTGCTTCAATAAAACGTGTAGCTTTTTGATGAGCATAGGGCCACGAAAAGAAAAAGAATTGGTCACTCATATACCCTTCCATTTGTCCGATGCTAAGTTTTAATTTTTCGGGTCGAGATTTTCCTTTTATACCGGAAAATTTAACTTTGTTTTTTTCGATCTCCTCAATTTTAACAGCAGTTAAATCAACTATTACATCGGGTGTTATATAATTTGATGGGTCGTGTATCTCATAAATAAGTTGTTCGCGAATTGTGTTCCTGCTCACTTTTCCACCTTGACTTTCTAACTTTGAAAATATAGCTGTTCCATCTTCAAACACTTCGGCAATAGGGTATCCGAGGTTACTGATGGAATAATCCATTGGCCATTCGGCATAGGAGTTCCCTCCGGATGCTTGTCCGCCACACTCCAGCAAATGTCCGATAGCAATACCTGAAGCTAGTTTATCTAAATCATTTTGGTATCTCGCTCTTTGGTCTTCTCCATCAGCAGAAGGAAGAAGATTCCATTTAAAATGATGAATTAAGATTCCGAGTGTAAGACAAGGGTCGGCAACTCTGCCGGCAAGGATCAGATTAGCGCCACTATCAAGTGCTTCAGCAATTGTGTGAGCCCCGGTGTATACATTGGCATGTGTAATTTCGGAAGCAGAAGATGACAAAGGAACCCCTGAATCAAGGTTTTCAAGGGTTAATCCGGCTTGTTGCATTTCTTGAAGCCGGGGCAACAAATTGTCACCGGTTATAACTGCAATTTTAATTCCTTTTATTCCTTGTTTTTCGAGTGATGTAGCAACTTTTTTTGCAGCAACTCCAGGGTTTAATCCACCTGAGTTGGTTACTATTTTTATTCCATTTTTAAACGCTACAGGAAAAAGGGTATATGCCATAGACTCAATATCACGGGCATAACCAAGGTTTTCATCTTTTAATTTATCTTTCTGAAGAATAGAAAGTGTAAGCTCAGCTAATGAATCGATTACTAAATAATCGGCACCTTTTTCTTTTGCAATTTGAATTGCTGCTTTAGGGCTATCACCATAAAACCCTTGTGCACCGGCAATTTTGATAGAAGAAGCCCCTCCCGACCTCCCCAAAGGGGAGGAGTTAATTGTAACTGTCATTTTTGTTTTTGTTGTTTCATCATTAGCCCCCTCTCCTTTGGAGAGGGGATTAAGGGGTGAGGTTTTTTTTATTTCCCGGTCCAAACGGGATTTCTTTTTTCCGTAAATGCTGCAATTCCTTCTTTTGCATCCTCTGTTTTAACTACCTCCATAAGCATCTGCTTCAAAAAAGAATGTGCTTCAGTACCCGATTTACTTTTTAATTCATCAAACGCTTTTAGTCCGAGACGTATAGCAGAAGGAGAATATTGAATAATTTCGTCCACTAAATTTTGCACTGTTTCTTCCAATTTATGGGCTGACACTACCTGAGAGACCATACCTAATCGTTGAGCTTCATCTGCATCCACCGTTCGGGCTCTCATACAAAAATCAATAACCGCACGTGGCGACATTACTTGCAACATGCCTTGCATCACTTGAAATGGCCATATACCGCGCTTTACCTCAGGTAATCCAAATTTAACATCAGGAGTAGCAATAACGTGAGTGCAACCACAAACTATTAAAAACCCACCTGCATACACAGATGCATTCATTTTTGCAATGCATGGTTTATGTAATTGAGAAAAAATATCTCCAATAACTATTTCTGAAGTTGGCTCTGGTATTGTGGAAATCGTAGGTTCTGGGTTTTTGCTCCCAAATGCTTTTAAATCAGCACCGGCACAAAAAACATCTCCTTTAGCAGCAATAACAACCGCCCAGATACTTGAATTATGATGTGCGTAAGCAAGTGTATATGCAAGCTCCTTCAAAATAACCGGATTCATTGCGTTTTTTTTCTCAGGACGATTAAGAGTTATTGTTAAAAGATGGTTTTTTTCTTCTATGATCAAATGTGCGAAAGTGTGGGCTTGTAGAGGCTTTATTTCTTTGGGAGTGTATAGCATAGATGTTGTTATTTTATTTTTAATAGGATGGCCTCGGCTTCCACAAATGATTTTTCGGCAATAAATAACTCTTCTACAACACCATCAGAATGGGCCTCAATAGAAGTTTCCATTTTCATAGAGCTCATGATAAGCAATGTTTTTCCTTTTTCTACTTTGTCTCCGGTTTTAACAAATAGCTTCACAACCTCACCAGGCATTGGTGCTTGGTAGCATCCTGATTTTTCAGTTGATAAGACACCCGGAAAACGATCCGCAATTTTTATTCTGAAACTTCCTGAAGGTGGGTGATGAATAAATAATTCGTTTTTTGATTTTGCAACAACAAATGTTTTCTTGAAACCATTGATAATACAAGCTAGTTGATTGTTTTCAATTGAAACCAATTCTACATTGCTGTTTTTATCGCCAACTTTTATTTCAAAACTATTTTTATTTTTATAACGGTATTCGACTTTAATTTTATTTCCTTCAACATCAAATTCAACCCAATTATTTCGATAAAAATTATTTCGCCAACCGTTTGGTAGGTTTCTGAAAGATCTTATATCATTTCTTTCTACCCAACCCCAAAGCATTGATACAATGGCTATTTCAGTACAAATAGCAGTATTTGTTTTGTTTGTATTGGTATGATTTTTAAAATATTTATTTATAAAATGGGTATTAAATGTTCCATCATTAAATGCGGGATGTTTAAGAATTTCGATCAGGAAGTTTTTATTGGTGGTTAATCCTAAAATGACAAATTTTTCAAGAGCAGTCTGCATTTTTCGAATTGCTTCCGCCCGGTTAGCACCTTTAGCAATGATTTTGGAAATCATTGGATCATAATAAACATCCACTTTTGAACCAGTGGTTTGTCCGCTATCATAACGGATTCCGTTTAATGAAGGCTCATTCCAAATTAAAACAGTTCCGGTTGCCGGGAAAAAATTATTCTCCGGGTCTTCTGCATAAATCCGACACTCAATGGCATGACCCTGTTGATGAGTATTTTCCGAATTTTGTTTCATTGGCATTCCTTGTGCAACTTCAATTTGAAGTCGCACCAAATCAATGCCGGTAGTTTCTTCAGTAACCGGATGTTCCACCTGCAAGCGGGTATTAACTTCCAGAAAGTAAAAATTATTTTTTGAGTCGAGAATAAGCTCAACTGTTCCTGCATTTGTGTAATTGATGGATTTAGCAACAGCTACAGCGGTTTCGCCCATTTTTTTTCTCAAGTCAGGAGTCAATGATGGGGATGGGCTTTCTTCAATAATTTTTTGATATCTTCTCTGGATGGAGCATTCTCTTTCAAAAAAGTGAGTGTAATTGCCATGTTGATCACCGAAAATTTGAAATTCAATATGTTTTGCAGATTCAAAATATTTTTCGATTAGCAATGTATCATTACCAAAACTGCTTTGTGCTTCACGTTTGGCGGCTTCTATTGCAGCAGGAATTTCTTTTTTATCATTTATGATCCGCATTCCTTTACCGCCACCACCTGCAGTAGCTTTGATAAGAACAGGAAACCCGATTTTTTCAGCTTCTTTTGTAAATATTTCGAGTGACTGATCTTTGCCATTATATCCGGGAACGGTTGGTATTCCGGCTTTTTGCATTAGTTCTTTCGAACGACTTTTTGAACCCATCGCTTCTACTACTTCAGCAGAAGGTCCAATAAAAATAATATTTGCGGCATTACATTTTTTTACAAAACCTGCATTTTCAGAAAGGAATCCATATCCGGGATGAATTGCATCAGCACCGCTTGTTTTAGCGGCATCAATTATTTTTTGTTGATCAAGATAGGATTCAGATGCTTGTAAGCCACCAATAGCAATGGCTTCGTCAGCATACTTTACAAATAGCGAATCCTTATCAGCATCTGAAAAAACAGCAACAGTGGCAATGCCCATCTCAGAGCATGTTTTCATCACTCTGATAGCAATTTCACCACGATTGGCAATAAGTATTTTTTTAATAACAGAAGCCCCTCTCTTTATCTCTCCCCCAATGGGAGAGGCGATCTTCAGTGCTTTTCCATTTTTTTCTTTCATTCCTTTTTTTCTTTCGCTTCTCACCTGCCGTCCCAGCTTCTTTTATGTTAATGTTTGTCCTTTTTAATAATTAATCGTACAAGTTGCTGTATCGAAAGCCGTACAATATTTGGTTATTGTTTGTGAAGCACTTGTTAGCCCTGTAACATTATCATGAATCCAATAACGTATGTCATTGTTTTGGTTACCCTCAACCATTGCAATAGAAAAAGTATCTGTGACACCTCCTCCCCATTCTCCATAATAAAAAGTTCCACCACCATTAGAATTATGTCCGTACACGATATCTATATATTTGAATGTATCTATAGGGGCTAAATCTTTTATAAAAACTTTTAAATACCCAGTAGGTTGGAGGGTTATGATTGGAGTGTTCTTTTTACCAAGCCTAACAGAATATGCGTAATTACCAGTGGAAGAATAAACATCAAGATACTGAGCTTTGTTGTCTATTAACCAGTAGTCAAAGTTATTTTCTACCGCAAAATTGTGGAAATTAAATTGTCCGTTGGCGTCCGTAACCATATATTTTACAATCGCTGCTTGACTACCATCGTCTTTCACTAGGGCGACTTTTGCCCCCGCAATTGGTGCTGAAGTGGTCGCATCTTCAACCCTTCCATCAATAGTGGTTTCGGTAGCATTGTCTCTTTTGCAAGCCCCCATTAGGATCGTTATTATTGCCAGTATGAATAAAATTTTTTTCATGTCATTTGAATTTTCTGAAGTCCATAATTCTGTTTTGGCTAAAGCCAATTCAATCATTTGCACTTATCCACGGACTTCAGGTCGTGGCAATTAAAAAAACGTCTAATTTCTCACATTCTAAAAACGCCATATCCATCCGTTCCTTTAATATCAGTAGTATGAATGGCTTCCATACAAAGTTTAAGATAATTACGTGTTTCTCTTGGATCAATTACCCCATCGTCCCATAGCTGACCAGTTGCAAAATAAGCACTGGATTGTTTTTCGGCTTCTGAAGTAATTTTTTGTTTTACAAATGCTCCTTTTTCTTCATCGTATGCAACACCTGATTTTTGGGCTGCTTCACGCTGAATAATCTCCATCACTCCGGCTAATTGTTCGGAGCCCATTACTGCTATTTTTGAGTTTGGATATGAAAACAAAAAACGTGGTTTATACGCTCTTCCACACATGGCATAATTTCCGGCACCATAGGAAGCACCAATGATAATAGTAATTGCAGGCACTGTACTGTTTGAAACGGCATTTATCATATTGGCTCCATGTTTTATTATTCCTTCTTCTTCATACTTTTTACCTACCATAAATCCGGTGATATTTTGTAAAAATAAAAGCGGTGTATTGTTTTGATTACACAGCTGAATGAACTGTGTGCCTTTGTTTGCGGCTTCCGAAAAAAGAACTCCATTGTTGGCAATGATACCTATGTTATGCCCATTGATAGTAGCAAATCCGGTAACCAATGTGTTTCCATAGTCAGGTTTAAATTCGGAAAATTCAGAACCATCAACAATTCTTGCAATCAATTCGCGCGAGTCGAATGTGATACGTATATCAGCAGAAACAATTCCTAAAATTTCTTCCGAATTAAATACAGGTTCAAGGATATTTTGTTTGATTTTTTCTTTTTCAAAAGTCCGCTGAAACGACATTATTTCGCGTGCAATTCTTATCCCGTCTGGTTCATCATTGGCTATGTAATCTGAAACACCTGATACTCGCCCATGCATATCTGCTCCGCCCAGCGCTTCATCATCAACAACTTCATTGGTGGCCATTTTAACCAAAGGCGGACCGGCTAAAAAAACCTTCGCCTGATTTTTTACCATAATTACGTAGTCGGACATTCCTGGAACATAGGCTCCTCCAGCAGTACTGTTGCCAAAAACAATAGAGATGGTTGGAATACCGTTTTTTGATCTACGGGTTATTTCGCGAAAAACAATTCCACCATAATTGAATATTTTCGCCTGATCCGGCAAATTAGCACCTGCCGATTCCACTAGATTTATAACCGGAAGTCTGTTTTCTAATGCAATCTCGCTTATCCGTAGATTTTTTTGAAGAGTAGTATAATCAATGGAACCGCCTTTAATAGTACCTATATTGGCAGTTACAATACATAACCTGTTGCTCACCAACCCAATTCCTGCAACAATTGTTCCGCCAACCGCAAAGCCATCTCCGCCTAATCCTGCAAGTGGAAGTAATTCTAAAAAAGGAGAATCCGGATCTAATAAAAGCTCTATACGCTCACGTGCTGTTAGCTTTCCGATCTTTTTATTTCGATCCAAATATTTTTCATCGCCTTCAAATAAGCTTTTTTGCATTATTTGCTGAAGTTCTGCTACTTTCTCTTTCATTAGCAAATAGTTGCTTTTGAAGGATTCGGACTGTGGATTTATTTTGGTTTTAAAAGCAGGCATTAACGAATTCTATTTTTGAGAGAGGCTAAATTAACAAAAAAGTTAATTCTTATATTCATTTGGTTTTTATTTAAAAAATTCCTGAGCAGTAATTTCGTTCACGCTATTTTCTTTGCGCGGATCAATACTAATGTCGTAAGATGAAAAAGATGCGCCTGAGCTGGTATTTTTCTGTTTCATTTTAAAAATCTCTTTTTCTGCTTTCATTTCTATAAAACCTCTTTCATTTCTAAATCCTCCTTTAACCTTTTTGTTAATGAATGTTTTAGAGGTATCCCAATTGCTTCCGAAATAAATTTTTATAAAATAGTCTCCATCTGGAATATTCTCTATTTTGTAAATGCTTCCTGCATCCAAATATTTATTGCGTATCGTTTTCATGGATCCTGCTTTTTCCACAACACAAACGATTGCTTCACATTCCTTACTGTTGCGAATGGTGATACTGTTAAAACTAGATTCGTTAAATATTCCGCTTCCAAAAAAATCGGTATAAGGAGAGTCAAAATCTTCCAATATTCCGGCAGTTGTTTTTTCGATCTTTGTTTGTTGAGCATTTAATTGATTTACCGAATCGTTGTACTCTACCAACTCATCGGCAGCAGCTCTCATCGCGCTTCTCCTTTTTCCGGAATTATAAGAAACAATAAAATAAAGTAAAATAAATGCAATACCAACACTCACAAGAATTTGATGGCCTTCTGTTTTGCCTCGTTTAGATCGGTTTTGTTTTGGTCTTGAATATTCTGGTCTTTTTTGTTGCGATTGTTTTGCCTGTTGTTGGGCATATTGATAGGCGTTGCCACTATATTGATTGTTTTGTTTTGTTCTGGCATATGGCGTTCCATAAGCCATTTTAAGATCGTATTTTTTTCTTTTCTCCTGATTGGACAGAACAGAATAAGCGTGCTGAAGTTCTTTAAATTTTTCTTCTGCTACTTTGTTTCCTGCATTTTTATCGGGATGAAATTTTTTTGCAAGCAAACGGTAAGCTGCCTTTATCTCTTCTGATGTAGCAGAAGCAGCAACTCCTAATATTGTATAGTGATTTTTTTGTTGCAAGCCTGACTAGTTCTATTATAGATTAGATGGATTTAGTAAAAAGATGGGGCTGCCATTTTTTTGAATTTTTGCAATTGAATAGTGGTGTTTTTGGGATATTTTATAGAGTATGAAAATGCAATTTTTTTAACCTCCCCTGGCTGCAACATGTATGTCCACGTTAGTTTTCCCGTTTTTGAATCATATTCGGCTTTGGATAATTCAATTGCTTCAACCGTAATTTCACTTTGTGTTGAAATTGGTAATTGATCCTGAACATCAATGTGCACTGGTGTTTTACGATTGTTTTTTACTGCCATTTCATAACCAAATGTTTCTTTGGTCATATTGCCAAACATTTTTTTTGTGCAGTATTCTTTTATTTTGCTTCGAGTTACTAATACTTTATTGTCTCTACCAAGCGACAAATCAAGAGTATCATCAACGCTTCTGGTGTAAATATAAGATTGACCAACATAAGTGCCTCCATAATACACATTAGCAGGCCCTTCAACAAGATCCAGATCTTCCCAACCAGTAATTCGTGCCAGTAGATATGCATCACGATTTAGTTTCG
>JAHEYA010000169.1 GCA_023251855.1 Bacteroidota bacterium | reverse complement strand
TGGTACAAGTAGTAAAGATGATGCTGCGGTTTATGATATTGGCAACGGACAAGGGCTTATCAGCACCACCGATTTTTTTATGCCGATAGTTGATGATGCTTTTGATTTTGGAAAAATTGCTTCTGCAAATGCAATTAGTGATGTATATGCAATGGGTGGAAAGCCTTTGATGGCAATTGCTATACTCGGTTGGCCCATTAATAAACTAGCGGTTGAATTAGCACAACAAGTGATAGATGGAGCCCGAACCATTTGTGAAGAAGCGGGTATTCCATTAGCAGGTGGCCATAGTATTGATAGTCCGGAACCAATTTTCGGACTTGCGGTTACGGGTTTGATAGAACTAAAAAATCTTAAACAGAATAACACTGCTAAGGAAGGCGATTTGATTTATATCACAAAAAAAATAGGCGTTGGTATTTTCGCAACAGCTGAAAAAAAGGGTGTTTTAAAAGACGAGCACAAAGGAGTTGCGGCAAGTCAAATGATGCAGTTAAATAAACTTGGAGAAAAAGCGGCATTGTTAAAAGGGGTTACAGCAATGACAGATATTACCGGTTTTGGTTTATTGGGCCATTTAATTGAAATGGCTGAAGGGGCTGGTTTATCTGCTGAAATAAGTTATTCAAAAATCCCTTTGCTTGATGGGCTTAACTTTTATACTTCGCAAATGTGTGTGCCCGATAATAGTTTTCGCAACTGGAGTGCCTACGATCCAAAGGTTTCAGGAATTTTAGGTGATTCGTTACTTACCCTTTGTGATCCTCAAACTAATGGTGGTTTATTAATTACTGTTGACAAAAATTCAAAAAATGAATTTGAGAACCTACTTATAAATGAAGGCTTTCAAGATTTTATTGTGCCGATTGGATCAGTGAAAAAGAGAGAAGAAAAAATTGTTGTAATACAACAGTAGTGTTATGTGAAATGGAAGATGTGAAATGGAAAATGTGGGCTTTGGCTTAGCGATTGGCTTTTAACCATCTTACATCAGCCATTTTACATTTTACATATCAGTAGATATTATTTTTTTTGAATGACATACCGTTTAGTTGCTTTATACAAAGGTTCGTTTGCAAATATTCAACGCAATATCTGGATACTCTCTGTTGCCACATTTATCAACAGAAGCGGCTCAATGGTATTGCTTTTTACTTCTCTTTATTTAACCAAAGAATTACATTTTACTATTGCTGATGCCGGTATCATCCTGAGTTTTTATGGGGCAGGAAGTGTACTGGGTTCGTATGTTGGTGGTTGGTTAACGGATAGAAAAAACTTTTTTGATGTGATGCTCATTTCTCTCGTCAGCAGTGGATTAATACTATTCCTACTATTAATTGTTACTACTCCATTTTTAATTTCATTGGTCATTTTTGCATATGCTTTTACTGCTGATATGTTCCGGCCCGCTAATGCAAAAGCAATTGCAGCCTATAGCGGTGCAGTAAACAGAACCCGCTCTGTTTCATTAGTTCGATTGGCTATCAATCTCGGATTTTCAATTGGCCCTGCTATTGGCGGTTTTATTGCATTGTACCTAGGGTATAAATGGTTGTATGTTATAGATGCCTTTACCAGTTTGGGCGCAGCAATTCTGCTTTTTTTTTATTTGCCAAAACGTGAAGATGCCCCAAAAATGAAAGAGTCGGGAATACTAAACGATAGTAGTACATCTGCTTATCGCGATACTTTATATTTAATTTTTATACTTGGAGTGACTTTGTATGGTATTTGTTTTCTTCAATTATTTGCAAGTGTTCCACAGTATTTTAATAAAGAATGTAATTTTAATGAGGGCACCATTGGCCTGTTGTTAGGCTTGAATGGACTGCTGGTTGTGATTATTGAGATGCCATTAATTGCTTTTCTGGAAAAAAAGCAAAAAATATTTCCATTCATAATTGCCGGAACACTGTGTTTACCCATCTCTTTTTTATTTTTGCAATTCGGAAAAGGTTGGATTATTTCGGCTGTTGTTTATACCCTTTTTATTACTCTTTCCGAAATTTTTGCAATGCCTTTTATGATGAATTATTCGCTTTCACGGTCCCGTAAAGAAAGGCAGGGGCAGTATTCAGCATTGTATTCCATTTCATACGGGCTAGCAAATATTGCTGCTCCCATATTGGGCTTAGGAATAGCCAGCAGATATGGATTTAATTCTATGTTCGATTTTTTTATGGTTTTGAGTTTAATTACCGCTTTTGGTTTTATAGTTTTAAATAAAAAATCGAAATCCAAAAATTAAGCAAGAAGCCTGAAACCGTTAAAAGCAGTGCCTGAGGGTGTAAGGCAAATTGCAGCACAGGTCGCTCCTATGGAGCTAAATATTGCGGTATCATTTGTTTTCTACAAACAGTCCGCTCCTATGGAGCTTTAAACAGTCCCGTTAGGGACGACCTGTTTGTAGAAAAGAATAAATATAAAAATCGTAGCTCCGTAGGTGCGACCTGAAATTAATGCTAACAGTGCCTTTTGTCGTACACTTCTGCCTGATTAATTATTAGAGCAAAATATAATATTTGTATCTTCGTATAAACAATTCTATTATCATGAATAAACGCATCGCAATTTTCCCCGGTTCATTCGACCCTATAACAAAAGGACACGAAAATATTTTACTCCGTACACTTCCTCTCTTTGATGAAATAATTATTGCGATAGGCAAAAACAGCAGCAAACAAAGCTATTTCAGTATTGAACAGCGTTCGAAATGGATAAAACAGGTTTTTAAAAACGAGCCTAAAGTACGTGTAGAAACCTATTCAGGATTGACGATTGATTTCTGCAAAAAAATGAAAGCCAACTATATATTGCGTGGATTAAGGACTTCAGCCGATTTTGAATTTGAAAAAGCAATTGCTCAAAACAATAAAGTAATGGCTCCCAAAATAGAAACCATTTTTATTTTACCTGTTTCGGAGCTTTCTGCAATAAATTCTACAATTGTACGTGATATTATACGTAATGGTGGTAATGCAAAACCGTTTATCCCTAATGGCATTGATTTGAAAAGCGGTTCGTGATTGTTATGAGGCAGAAATCTGCATTATTTATTTTATCTTTTTTAATTACATTTTTGTGTGCTGCCCAAAATGTAACTATAATCGGTATTGCTAAAACCTACGAAAATAAGGAGGTTGGCATATGGGTTCGTACTGATTATATTTCGAATTTAGAAAAACAACTTACTTTTTGTACTATTGATTCTGTTGGGAATTTTATATTAAAATTTAACACCAAAGAAATTCGGTACATTACATTAAAGATTGAAAAAAGTATCGCATCACTTTGTGTTGAACCCAATTCAACGTATGATATAATGCTGATGCCGCCCGATTCAACAACCTATCAAAACCCAAATTTAGAACACGATGTGAAAATATCTATCAAACTAAAAAGCAAAACAGAGATCAATGCATTGACAATGGACTACGATAAACGGTTCGATAATTTTTTATCTGTCGATTATCGTTCTTTTGTGGCTCGTAGTGCTCAACCTAAAATTGATTCCTTCAAAATTGCAATGCGTTCTTTTTATTCAACAGTTACAAATAATTATTTTGAGCCCTATCTAACCTATACTATTGCTGCTCTTGAAGAGAAAACAAAAGTAAGTGAAAAAAAATTGTATGCCAATTATTTAAATGGAAAGCCTGTTCTTTATGGCCATCCGGAATACTTCAGTTTTTTTAATGCTTTTTACAAACAAAAACTTCAAAATCTGGCTCTTTTGCAAAATGATATTGTTTTTCAAGTGAATGACCGTGGTAGTTTTAGTGGCCTAAAAAGCCTGATGAGAAATGTTGAATTTTTACAAAATGATACCATCCGCGAATTGGTTTTAATAAAAGGTTTGTATGAAAGTTATTATGATGGAACCTTTAAAAAGGGCAGTATTAAAGCAATGTTAGACCAAGTAGTGGCCGAAAGCAATATTGCAGAGCATCAGCATATTGCACAAAACTGCTTGAATTCATTTTCGAAATTAAAACCGGGTGCCCTTGCTCCATTTTTTGAGTTACCTGATAAAACAGGTGTTACGCACAGTCTGGATGAATTGCGATCTAAAAAATATGTGTATATCATTTTCTTTGATGCAAACTGCAGTGCTTGTTTACAACAAATGAAAGTGATTCCATCTTTAAAGAAACAATATGGTGAACGTATTGATTTTATTAGCATTTCGACAGACAATAGCAATGTTGATTTAAAAACTTTCTGTCAGAAAAATTCAAAATATGATTGGTTATTTTTGTATGATAATAGCGGAACGCAATTGAAAAACAATTATGAGATAAAATCATTGCCAGCATATTTTTTAATTGATCCGAACGGGCGATTTGTCCAGGTTCCTGCCGATAGTCCTGATGAGGATATTGATCAAGTGTTATTTGATATTACCAAACCCAAAGGGAAAAGGCATAATGTGGGTGCGAAAAAGAACAAATAGTTGTTAACGACCCGTTTTATTCAGTACCATTTTTAATCACTTCAACCACCGACTCATACGTATTATCAAAAACTTGCTGCAAGTCATTGAGAGCAATCCATTTCACCTTTGTAATACCTTCTTCCGTTTGTGGTATCAATGGTGATGTATCATCGCTGAACATTTCAAACCAATACGTTTTTTTGAGAATGTTTTTTTCTTCCATCAGGTAGGTATGATAGGTTGGTGACAGTTCTTTTGTAATCGACAATTCATTTATACCACACTCCTCTTCTACTTCACGGATAGCAGCCGTTTTAATGCCTTCCCCTTTTTCAATTTTACCTTTTGGTAAATCCCATTTTCCATTACGAAAAATAAACAGCCCCTCCCCTTTTTTATTTTTTACCAGTCCCCCGGCAGCCTCAATCACTCGGAACATCGCGGAAAAATTGTTGAATAAGAGTTGAAGGTTTTCGTCAAAAAAATAAATCTCCTTTAAATTTTTTTGATTTATTAATTGCTCGTAGTTAGTGCGTGTTTCATTGGCCGACTTGGTACTTAACAAAATTGCACCTGCGCTGGGCTTAAACGCGGATTGTTTGTCGATCAAACAAACTGTTTTATCAAAAGAAAATATCTTTATCATTTTGTAATGTTTTGTAATGGCAGTTCTAAAAATTAATCACTAAGACAAAAGTTCAAAAGTTTCATCAAGAACTTCTTAGTGTTTCTGTGTGTTCTTGGTGGTAAAAGTTTTATTTTGATAATGAATTTTAGAACCGCCTTTAAATAGTTTAATATATTTGTGTTATGAAAGTGAACGAAGAATCTGCTTTAAAAATTGCTGAATTCCTTCTACAAATTAAAGCAATTAAATTACAACCGAATAAACCTTTTACTTGGGCATCAGGCTGGAACTCTCCGATATATTGTGATAACCGTGTTACACTGTCCTACCCCAAAGTACGAACTTTTATCCGACAGGAATTTGTAAAAGTTATTGTTGAAAAATTTGGGACACCCAATGTTATTGCTGGTGTTGCAACTGGAGGAATTGCCCAAGGCGCCTTGGTAGCGCAAGAATTGGGTTTGCCATTTGTATATATTCGGTCGGAAGCAAAAAAACACGGACTAACAAATATGATAGAAGGTGTAGTTGAAAAAGGGCAATCGGTAGTAGTAATAGAAGATCTTATTTCAACAGGAGGAAGCAGTTTAAAAGCTGTGGAAGCATTGCGTGATGCAGGTTGCGAAGTAAAAGGCATGGCTGCTATTTTTACTTATGGATTTAAGACTGCTGCCGATAATTTTAAAAAAGCAAATTGCAAACTGGTTGCATTGAGTGATTATGAAACGCTTATTAAGCAAGCATTGCAATCAAATTATATTACAGAAAAACATTTAAAATCCCTGAAAGAATGGCGTGAAAACCCTTCGGAGTGGAATAAAAAGTGATATGTAAAATGGCAGATGTAAGATGGTTAAAAGCCAATCGCAAAGCCAAAACCTACATTTTCCATCTAACATCTTACATTTAACA